>CALAED010000378.1 GCA_937891035.1 uncultured Thermomonosporaceae bacterium
GCCCGCCATTTTGATCCGCCGCGACGGCGTCATCAGGACGATGAGCGGCGGCGGGCTGCCGCTGGGCCTGTTCGACGACTTCGAGCCGGCGATCGAGTCGCTCGACTTGGACGAGGGCGACACGCTCATCCTGCATTCCGACGGAGTGCTCGACGCCTGTGACGTCGGCCGGGAGCGGTTCGGTCACGAGCGGTTGATCGAGGTGCTCGCCCAGCACAGCACCAGGCCGCTGAACGAGATCTTGATCGCGGTCGAACAGGCGCTGATGGACTTCTGCGAGGGCGACGTGGGCGACGACATCTCCATCCTCGCGCTGCGCGTGCTGCCCGAGTCGCTCAACTGAGCGCAGCGGACGTCCGTAGGGACCCGCTGGTCAGAAGCTTTTTTGACCGCAGGTGTTTGGATGTCCGATTCACCGGATAAGCGAACTAGTAACCGTGCCTACGACGCAGGCACAGCTTCGAACGACAGGTCCAGCCTGTCTGAGCCCCCCGGAGTTGTGCGTGCGTACCCAGGTCCCGGCGATATTCCGGCGGTCGTGGACCGCCCGGCCGGACCGGCCTCGGTACTCATCGCAGCTCCGCGAACTCCCTCTAAATACGACACCGGCCGGGCGCGGACGCGCCTCGCGGGCTTACCCGCTCCCCGGCCGGGCTCCAATTCGGACCGCTAGACCGTCCGGCACCGGAACCCATGGGATCGCGGGATCGCGCGGAAGACACCCGCGGGATCGTTTCGAGCTCATCACGGTTCCGTGCCCGGGCGTTCTGAAGGAGCCCCGATGAACATAGCCATGGTCTCGGTCAACGCCAGCCCCCTCGCCGCCCCGACCGGCATTGACGGCGGGCAGGACGTGCATGTCGCCGAACTCGCTCGTGAACTGGGCGCGCAGGGTCACCACGTGACCATCTATACCCACAAGAGCGCTCCCGGCCTGCGCGACCGCGTCCGCATGAGCCCCGGCGTCGCCGTCGAACATATTCAAGCGGGCCCCACCGAGCCGCTGCCGGTGCAGCAACTGGCCGTGCACACGCTGGAGTTCGGCCGCCGGCTGGCCGCCAGGCTGGCCGATGAGCGACCCGACGTGATCCACGCGCACTCGTGGGTGAGCGGCCTCGCCGTGACCGCCGCCCAGCGGGCGGAGCGCGAAACGCGCGACATTCCCCTCGTCCAGAGCCTGTACGGCCTCGCTCGCAAGGCCGGCGCCCACCGGCGGCTGGAGACCGCGCTCGCCCGTTCGGCCAACGCGGTGACGACGGGCGGCACTCCGGAGGCGGACGTCCTCATCCAAAACGGCGTGCCGCGCCGGGCCATTCACATCGTGCCCGACGGCGTGGATGTGGAGAGGTTCACCCCTGAAGGGCCCGCCTATGCCCGCAGCGAGGCACCGCGGCTGCTCGCCCCCAGCCTTTCGCCGCCCGCGGTCGCGGCCACCACCGCGGCGCTCGCCTGGATTCCGGGCGCCGAGTTCGTCGTGGCCGGCGGGCCGGCACGCGAGGACATCGAGACCGATCCCGACGTTGACCGGCTGCGGCGCCTCGCCAAGCAGGCGGGCGTGCACGATCGCGTCACGTTCCTCGGCCGCGTCGTTCGCAAGGACCTGCCGCGGCTGCTGCGCTCCGCCGACCTCGTGGTGTGCGCGCCGCCCGACGGGGCAGCCGACCGCGCGCCGCTCGAGGCCATGGCCTGTGGCGTACCGGTGGTGACCACGCCAAGCAGCGGCCAGGCCGAGATGGTCATCGACAAGGTGACCGGCGTGCACGTCTCACCCGGCCGGCCGGCCGACATGGCCCGCAGAGTCCGGGATCTGCTCGGCGACTCGACGTTGCGCACGGCGTACGGCATCGCCGCCGCCGATCGCGCACGGTCGCGCTACTCGTGGGATCGCATCTGCCGCGAGACGCTGCGCGTGTTCGATCGGGTGACCGACACTCCGCCCGCCGACGGCCGCGGCGAGCCGGAGCCGACCGACATCGAGGAACTGCTCGCGTCGCCGGCCTGACCCCTTTCGCCGGGGCGCCTTCCGCCGGGACGCATTCCGGCGGACGTCGCTCGCCCCGTCGCAGGACGTTGAACGCCGGACGCCTTCGGCCGCAGCCTTCAGCCGACGCTGACGTCGACTCGTCAACTAGGTCGACTAGTAAGACCGCCCGAAGACGAGGCGTTTGCCGTAGGCGCTCGGCCGGTCGCAGCGGACACAGGCGCCGGTCTCCGCGGGTCCGTCGGATGGGATGCATCGTGGAGTCGCGACGGTGTCGGCCTTGATGTCGTCCTCGCACTCCGGGCGCCCGCAGTGGAAGGCGACCGCCCACCCGCCGGCCACCTGCGCGGCGAAGTCGTCCCAGGTGTCGACGACGGCCGTGTGCTCGTCGCGGAACGCCTCGGCGCGCTTGTACAGGAACGCCTGGAAGTCATCAAGCAGCGCCGGCAGCAGCTCCGCGGCGCGCGCCAGCGGGATCGGCTCCTTGCCTTGTCCCGCTGCCGTGGGCAGCCGCCTGGCCAGCGTCGCCACGTCGGCCTCGAGGTCGCGTGGGCCGAGCTCCAGCCGGATCGGCACGCCCCGCATCTCCCAGTCGTTGAATTTGAACCCCGGCGACAGCTGCGGGCGGTTGTCGTCCACGTGCACCCGGATGCCCGCCGCCTTGAGCGACGCGCCGAGCTCGCGGGCGGCCACGCCGGTACGCTCCCCCTGCTCGCCGCGCCCGATCGGGACGATCACGACCTGGTACGGCGCGACCCGCGGCGGCAGGACGAGGCCCTTGTCATCGCCGTGGGTCATGATGACGGCGCCGACGAGCCGCGTGCTCAGGCCCCAGGACGTGGTGTGGGCATGCGTGAGCCGGCCCGCCTCGTCCTGATATTGGATCTCAAAGGCCTTGGCGAAGTTGGTGCCGAGGTAGTGCGAGGTGCCGCTCTGCAGCGCCCGGCCGTCTCGCATCATGGCCTCGATGGTGTACGTCCGCACCGCGCCGGCGAACCGCTCGCTCGCCGTCTTCTCCCCTTCGACCACGGGAATCGCGCCGAACTCTCGGGCGAGGCCCGCGTACGCCCCGAGCGCCCACATCGTCTCGCGCATCGCGTCGGCCTCGTCGACGTGCGCGGTGTGGCCCTCCTGCCAGAAGAACTCGGTCGTGCGCAGGAACACGCGCGGCCGCATCTCCCAGCGCACCACGTTGGCCCATTGATTGAGCAGCAGCGGCAGGTCGCGGTGCGAGTCGATCCATCTGGCCATGTACTCGCCGATGACGGTCTCGGAGGTGGGCCGTATGATCAGCGGCTCCTCCAGCTCCTTGCCGCCGGCGATGGTCACCACCGCGAGCTCGGGCGAGAAGCCCTCGACGTGCTCTGCCTCACGCTTGAGGTACGACTCCGGGATGAGCAGGGGGAAGCAGGCGTTTTGGTGCCCTGCCTCCTTGATGCGCCCGTCCAGGTCGGCCTGGATGAGCTCCCACATCCGGTAGCCGTACGGCCGGATGACCATCGTGCCCCGCACCGGCCCTCGGTCGACGAGCTCGGCCTTGATGACGACCTCGTTGTACCAGGCGGAGAAATCTTCGCTCTGCGGCGTTACACCTTCCCGACTCACGCAGGCGAGGGTACCCCGAGCTCGAAGGAGATCTCGACTTCATCGGCCAGCTTGAGGGCGCCGAAGAACGCCGAATAGGGTTTGATGCCGAACTGTGATTGCACGACGGTGGCCCCGCCGCGCAGCCGATCGCCGTCGGGCGCCGAGCCGCGCACCGTGACCGGCCGGGTCTGGTCGAGGATGGTGAGCTCTCCTTCGATCGTGAACGCCTCGGGCGTGCCGGTAACCCGGGCCGACTGGAAGGTGATCGACGGGTACCGGTCGGTGTGCAGGATCTCGCGCTGGAACGTCCGTTTGATCTCGGCGCGGTCGCCGTCGGTCAGCGGCTTGACGCCGCCGGCGCCCTCGCGTACGGCGAAGGAGTCGACGTCGATCGTCACCGTGACGGACGAGGCGGCCGGATCGGCCGGATCCACCGTGGCCGTGGCCTCCCATTGAGTGACCTCAATGGTCAAGTCATGCCCTGCTCGCCGACCTAGCCCGGTTCGGCCGGTTTTGATAATGAGTTGGCCGTTTGCCGGGCCGAGTCTGTATGTTCCCGCGCGCATAACCCCTCCAGACCGCTCAAGTCGCTCAAGTCAGATCAAGCTGGTCGCTGCTCCGTATGGATGCCCAGGGCGCGCGCGACATCGCCCAAAGTGGCGAACTCGTGGCCGGCCGGCAGCGTGGCGACCCTCGCCACGATCTCGTCCGGGGCGTCGGTCCGCCCGAGGCGGGCCAGGAGCCGCTTGCGGTCCGCCGGGAAGTCCGCCGGAGTGAGGGCGCGGGCCAGCTCGCCGCGCCAGGCCACCTCACGCGGGGTCATTCCGGGCGGGCAGCCGGGCGCACGTCCCGGAGGGTGCTCGTCCAGGCGGCCGCCGCGGTCGGGACGGTCCGGGTCCCGGCCGTCTTCTTGCTCGGACAGCCACTCAGCACGAACGCCGGGAACCCCGCCGCGGATGAAGCCCAGCGTCTCGCGTCGCATCGCCTCGTCGAGGTGGCGTCCGTGCTTGGAGCTGTCGTGGTGCATCGTCCCTCCGCTCGTCGCGCCCGTTCCGCTCGTCGCGTCCGTTCCGCTCGTCACGTCCGTTCCGCTCGTCTCCGCTCGCACCGCCCAGCCGTGTCAGGGGCCTTACCCGGCCACCCCGGTGACGACACCGTTGCCCCACTGGGCACGCGGCTGCGGCTCGTCCCGATTTGCGCCCGCCGATGATCGGCATGCGCGACCGGGCCAAGCTCAGATCATGGCCATGAGCTGGGCTTTCGTCGACAAGTTGCGCTCACCGTCGAAGCGGCGGCACACGGTGTCATCACCCATATGACCGCGCCGACGAGCGCTCTCGATAGCCTTGATCCAGCATGGGTCGGTGCGCGGATGGGGGCCGGCAGGCCATGACTGTTGAGAAGATCGAGTAAGGCGAGGCACATGTGGCGGAACGTTCCTGACGCGGCGTCGTCTGCAATAGGCTCTCTGGCATGAGTCACCCGGAACGGCTCAGCCCGGCGGGTGGCGGGTCGGCCAGCACGGCATCCAAGCCCCCACGCATCAACGGGAATGGTGACGGCCAGTCAGGGCAGTCCGGCATGTCGCTGGCCGAGTTCGCCACGAGGCGCGGGCTCAGTCAAAGCGCCGCCCGGCCACCGCTGCGTCAATACATCGCGCAGCTGTGGCAGCGGCGCCATTTCGTCTGGACGTTCGCCTCGTCCAAGAGCATCTCGCTGTACACGACGGCCCGGCTCGGGCAGCTGTGGCAGGTGTTGACGCCGCTGCTCAACGCCGCCGTCTACTATCTGATCTTCGGCGTGCTGCTGCAGATGAGCCGCGGCATCCCCGACTACATCCCGTTCCTGGTGACCGGAGTCTTCGTCTTCACCTTCACCCAGCGTTCGGTCAATACCGGGGCAAAGTCGGTCGGCGACAACCTCTCGCTGATCCGCGCGCTGCACTTCCCGCGCGCGTCGCTGCCCTTCGCCTATGTGATCCTCGAGCTGCAGCAGCTGATGATGTCGCTGATCGTGCTGTTCGCCATCGTGCTGGCGATGGGCGAGCCGCTGACCGCGCATTGGCTGTTGCTGGTCCCGGTGATCTTGCTGCAGCTGGCCTTCAACATCGGGATCAGCCTGGTGGTGGCCCGGCTGGGCGCGTTCGCACGGGACATCACCCAGCTGCTGCCGTTCATGCTCCGCACCTGGTTCTACGCGTCTGGGATCATCTACAGCCTCGCCCACGTGCAGAACCGGTTCCAAGATCAGCCCTGGCTGGTGAAGTTGCTGGAGTTCAACCCCGGGTACGTCTACGTCGAACTGTGCCGGCACGCGCTGCTGGCGAAATATCGCAATTATGTCGAAGACTTGCACCACCCGATCGGGCATCTGTGGTGGTACGCCCTCTTTTGGGCGGTGCTGATGTTCGTCGGGGGATTCCTGTACTTCTACCGGGCAGAGGAGAGGTACGGCCGTGGTTGACGTCAAGGAGAAGACCGAGTCCGTGCCCGCCGAAGCCAGTCCGCAGATCGTCATCGATCCCACCAGGGAGCCGATCGTCGTCGTGGACGGCCTGCACGTCGTCTACCGGATCTATGGCGCCGGCGGCGACAAGGGTACGGCGGCGACCGCGCTGCTGCGCATGGTGCGCCGACGAAACCGCCCCCAGATGAAGACGGTGCACGCCATCAAGGGCGTCTCCTTCGTCGTCTACCGTGGCGACGCGGTCGGCATCATCGGCAGCAACGGCTCGGGCAAGTCGACCCTGCTGCGCGCGATCGCCGGGCTGCTCCCGCCCGAGCGCGGTGCCGTCTACACCGACGGGCAGCCGTCGCTGCTGGGCGTGAACGCCGCGTTGATGCGGGATCTGACGGGCGAACGCAACATCGTCCTCGGTTGCCTCGCGCAGGGCCTCTCCCTCGAGGAGACCAAGGCCAAGTATCAGGAAATAGTGGACTTTTCCGGTCTGAAGCCGGAGTTCATCCAGCTGCCGATGCGGACGTACTCCTCCGGCATGGGGGCGCGGCTGCGGTTCGCCATCGCCGCGGCAAAGACCCACGACGTGCTCCTCGTCGACGAGGCGCTGGCCACCGGTGACGCCAGGTTCAAGCGCAAGAGCAAGGCCAAGATCGAGGAGCTGCGTAAGGACGCGGGCGCGGTGTTCCTGGTCGCGCACAACCTCGAGGTCATCGAAGAGACCTGCAACCGGGTCATCTGGGTCGAAGAGGGCGTGATGCGCATGGACGGCGACCCGAAAACCGTCATCGCGGCCTACACCGAGGCGACGGACAAATAGCCCTACGCGAGCGGCCCAGTTACACGAGCAGGCAAGAGGCAAACAGCCACACCTAGCCCACTGGCACGTAGCCACGGGCACGGCAGCCTAAGGAGGTAGCCATGGCCGGTCAGCCACCGCTTCCATATGAGTTCCTGCCAACGGTCCCAACGTTCACCGTAACCAGCGACGACGTCGCCGACGGCGAGCAGATGAGCCAGGCGCACGTCTTCAACGACTGGGGATTTTCCGGGCAGAACCGATCTCCGCACCTGAACTGGTCGGGTTTTCCGCCGGAGACGCGGAGCTTCGCCGTCACCTGCTTCGACCCGGACGCGCCCACCGGCAGCGGGTTTTGGCACTGGGTGCTGTTCGACGTCCCCGCCGACGTGACCGAACTGCCCGGCGGCGCGGGAGCGCCCGACAGCGGGGTGGGCACGCACGCGCGCAACGACTACGGCGTCAAGGCTTTCGGCGGGGCCGCGCCGCCGCCCGGCACCCCGCACCGCTACGCGTTCGCCGTCCATGCCCTGGACGTCGACAAGCTCGGGCTCGACTCCGATGCCAGCCCGGCCGTGGTCGGCTTCAACGTCACCCAGCACACCCTCGCCCGGGCGCTCATCGTCCCCGTCTACGGCCACTAGTACGCAGGGGCCACTGCGCGGGCCACCAATACGCGAAAGCGACTAACACGCAAAGCGACTAACACGCGAAAGCGACCGGGGCCGCGCCCCTCGACGCGGCCCCGGAACAGCCCCCACAGCGCACCCTGCGGGGACATCGTGGCGGCGGATCCGGCCTCGGCCCGTTGGTTCCCCGTTCCCCCGGGGCCGCGACCCGCTCGCCACGCTGCGCTCGGCCCCCGAGGCGTCGCAGCCGCACTGGTGTCCCCCCGGACCCGAGTGCTCCTACTATGTGCGGTCTCGCTATCGAGTCGCTATCGGTCCGCTACCCGCTCCGCTCGCCGCTGGGCCGCTGGCCACGAGGTCGGGCGCGGACGTACCGCCGCCGAGCGACGGCGTCGTCCCCTCGAACGGGAAGCGATCGGCGAAGGCGGGCCGCAGATCGGTCAGCCATTTCGCGTCCGGGTCGAACTTGGCGAAGAAGGGCCGGTTCACCAGCTCGGGGTCGCGGCACTGGATGAAGTGCAGCACGAACACCTTCTCGCCGTACAGCTCGGCGATCCCGTCGACGCACACCTTGCCCGGGGTGGCCGACATGGACGGTCCGCGGACGGTCCGGCACAGCCCGGAGACGTCCTTGTATGCGCTGCGGAAGATCTCGTACGCCTGCGCCAGCGGAACGGCGAAGTAGTCCTGCGGACCGGTGTCGCGCTCGACGAACATGTAGTACGGGACCATGCCGAGCCGCTGCTGCTCGCGCCACATCCGCTGCCATATCTCGGGTGAGTCGTTGATCGACCGGATCAGCGGAGCCTGCGTCCTGATGACGGCGCCGGTGTCCCTGATACGGCGGACCGCCTCGTGCACCACGATCGGATCAAGCTCGTTCGGGTGCGTGAAGTGCGCCATGAAGGCGAGATTCTTGCCGGCCGCGGCGACCTCGGCGAACAGCCGCAGCATGTCGTCGGCGTCGGGGTCGCTCACGAACTTCTGCGGCCAGTAGGCCAGCGACTTGGTGCCGATGCGGATGGACTCGAGCTGATCGAGATCGAGCAGCGGCTCGATGTAGCGGCGCATGACCGGCTCGCCCATGATCATCGGGTCGCCGCCGGTGAACAGCACGCTGGTCACTTCGGGGTGCTCGAGCAGGTACGTCCGCAGCCGCTCGATGTCGCTGGCGGCCATCTTCAGGTCGGGCTCGCCGACGAACTGCGCCCAGCGGAAGCAGTACGTGCAGTAGGCGTGGCACGTCTGTCCCTGCTTGGGAAAGAACAGCACCGTCTCGTGGTACTTATGTTGAACTCCCGGCAACTGCTCACTGTGGAGTCTCGGCACGTTGAGCTGAAGCTGGCCGGCAGGATGAGGATTCAGTTTCATGCGCACGTCGTGCGCGACCGCGTCGATCTCGGCCTTCGGCGCCTCGCGGCGCAACAGGTCGACGATGCGGGCCACGTCTTCCCGCGGAAGCATGTCCTCCTGGGGGAAGACCAGACGATAGATCGGGTCGTCGGGGACGGCGGACCAATCGATCAGCTCGTCCACCACGTAGCTGTTGGTCCGAAACGGCAGGACCGTCGCCACCGCCTTGATGGCGAGTCGCTGGTCAGGCGAGAGCCCGGCGCGAGCGGTGAGCTCGTCCAGATGCTTCACCGTGAAGGCGCGGAACTTGCGGCCGGCGGACTGCACGGGGGCCGGCGCCGCGTCATTGACCAAAGTCACGTTGGCTTTACTCCTTGAGGTCGGTAGAAGCGCGCGTCCGTGTGCGTCAGCCTGACGTACCGTGATCACTCGCCTAAGATATGCGCTTGCTCCCGGAGGTCACTCCTCCTCACCGCAGATGGGGGTGCGACGGCAGACTCCACGTTGGCGCTCTCACGCTCCCCCGGTCCCATGAATCCGTTAGATCCCTGTTCTCCCGGATGACATACCCGCTCCGGTAGCTCCGGTATGCGTCGATACGATGCATTCTGGTCTCGATGGTCGCACGACACGCACGTGTGACGCGCCCTCACCGATGAATCCACGACAGCCACAGGGATCTCTTTGCCTCCACTTGCGCCCGAGCCGACGCCGGACGGCTCCCCGCGCGACGTGTCCCTGCTCCGACCCACACCGGCGCGCGGAACATGGGCCCTATTGTTTGTTCTCAGTAACGGGCAGCGGTCCAGGTCTGCTCCTGTCGTCGCCGCTTTCGCCGGCGCAGCGGGGAGGATACATGCACCCAGGCCACGGCGGCCGCGAACCACAGACCCGCCGCGAACCGGGGACCATGCCGTTCGCCATCGGGGCACTGGGCATGGTCGCCGCCGTCAGCTACTCGTCGTGGGTCCTCGAAGTCTTCCTCAACCCGCACCTCGACGTGCTCGACGGCTACGTGAGCGAACTCTCCGCGCGTGACCAGCCCTATCACCTGGTCTTCAGCGCCGGAGACTTCATCACGGGCGTGCTCACGATGCTGATCGCCGCCACCGCGCTGGCCCGGCTGCGCCGTCGCCCGCTGGCCGTCACCGGCTGGATCCTCCTGTTGTCGTTCGGCGGGTGGGTCATCGGCGACTCGGTCTTTTCGATGGACTGCGCGCCGAGCATCGACACCACCTGTGCGCTGCGCGAGCGCGCCGGCGCGCTGTCGTTCTCGCATCAGTTCCACGAGGTGACGAGCAGCATGGTGATCTTCTCCGGGATCGCCGCCATTCTCGTGCTGTCGATCGCCGCCCGCCGCTACGGCTGGTGGCCCGCGCTGGCGCGGTGGGGGCGGCCGCTGGCGGTCACGGAGGCCGCGCTCGCCGTCGCCACGCTCGCCCTCATGCTGGCCGGTCGGTGGCTTGGGCTGGTGCAGCGCGTCCAGATCAGCGTCTTGGCCCTGGCCCTGTTCGTCATCGCGTGGGCGCTGCTCACCGACGCGCGGCGGCCCAGATCTTCCGGCACCCGGCCCGCACCCGTACCCGCCCCCGCGCGACCGCGCGCCGCCCTCCTCGGCGCCGACCGCGGCGTGGAGTGACCCGTGCCCGCACAGGTGACGCCGCCCGGCGAACTGATCTCGGTGGCGGGCGACCGGCTGCACCTGGTCGTCGACGGCCGCACCGACGCCCCGCCCGTCCTGCTGAGCAGCGGTCTCGGCGGCGCCTGGTTCGACTGGCTGCCCACGGTCGACCTGTTGCGCGGCCGGCACCGCGTCATCAACTTCGATCGCCCGGGGCTCGGCGCCAGCCCACCGCTGCGGTCCGCGCCAACCCTGCGGGCCGAGGCCGCGCGCCTGGCCGCGCTGGCCCGCTGGGCGGGCCGGCCGGTCATCGTGGCCGCGCACTCCTATGCCGCTTTTCACGCCGAAGCGCTGGCCCGGACCTGCCCAGATCTCGTGGCCGGGCTGATCCTGGTCGACCCGAGCTGTGAAAGCGCGGCGCGGCCGCGGCCCCACTTGTCCCGGGTGGTCTGCCCCGTGCTACGCGCCGTGGGCCGGCTGGCCGGGGCCAGTGGTGCCGCCCGGTTGCTCGGGCCATGGTCTCGCACCCAGTTCATGCGGCGGATCAGCCACCACGACCCGGTCCCGCCGGCCTTCGTCCGCGCGGTGTACGGGCGGGGGTCCGTCGTGGGCGCGGCGCTGGTGGAGAACGTGGCGTATCGCGAGATGGCCGGCGACCTGATCCGGTTGCGCCGGTCTCGCCCCTTCCCCGAGATCCCGCTGACCGTGCTGACGGCCGTCGGCGACATGCGTTCGCCGGACCACGGGCACCCCTGGGTCGAGTGCCACCGGCGGCTGGCCTGGATGAGCCCGTACGGCCGGCAGGTCACCATCGCCGGCGGCCGCCACCTGTTGCAGACCGACCGGCCGGACGCCGTGGCCGAAGCGATCACCGAGATGGGGCCACGCCGATGAGCAACCGGTCATCGTTCGCGCTGCTCGCGACGCTCTTGCTCATCGGCATCGGACCGCTGGTCACGGGTTGCCGAGATCTCGAGCGCCAGGTCTCGGAGGGGGCGCTGCGCAACGCGACGGCGAACGGAGCGGCCGCCGAACTCGCCGGGCTCGGCTACCGGCTGGAGGACCAGCTCGACTGCCGAATCCCGCCGGGCGGCACGCTCGCCGTCGTCCGGGTCCGGTGCGTCGGGCAGACGGACGACGGCCGGCCGGTGCGGGTCGACGCGGTCGCCTACGACGCCGACACCAGTCACCCGCGACAGGAATTCGTGATCGACGTGGCAGGCCAGGAGGTCATGCGAAAACACTGCCTCGGCGCCAGTTGCCGCAGCGCGGCGTCCCGCAAAATTTCGGCAAAGCCATCGCAGATATAGTCACTAAGCGTGGCGAAATGGGGACGCTACGCACGTGAACAAGAAGATGCTCATCCGAGTCGGCATTCCCGCCGTCGCCGTCGCCGCGGTCCTCGCCGTCGGCCTCGGCTTCTTGTTGTTCGGCTCGCACAAGCAGCTCAGGTACCGTACGCAGGCCGCGCTGCTGCAGGCCGTCCCGGTCACGGCGGCCGATGAGCTGCGGGCCCGCGGCGTTAGGCTGACGGCACCACTGGCGTGCACGTCGATGCCCGAGGCGACCAAGGTGAAGTTGCGGGTCGCCTGCACCGGCATGGCCCAGGGACGCAAGGTCGTTCAGGTCGTGGCAACGGGCGAGACCAAGACGCAGGATCACTACTTCACCATCCTCGTCGGCGGCCGGCCGGTCGTGCAGAACGCCGACTGCATGGGCGCCGACTGTCGCCGCGAGGACTGATCCGCCGGGGTCTACGATGCGATAAAGGGGCGTTATCGTCATCGTCAGCGCCATGCCCGCACGGTCCCGAGGAGCCCCACCATGCCCGACACTTCGCCCGGGCCGGTGGCCGTGGACACCATGGGAGGCGATCACGGGCCCGCGGCGATCGTCGCCGGCGCGATCGCGGCGGTGCGGACGAACGGCACCAGGCTCATCCTGGTGGGCGATGGGCCGACGATCTACGACCTGCTGACCGAGCACGGCGCCGCCGGCGAGGTGCCGATCGCGCACGCGGGCGAGATCCTGTCCATGGAGGAGGGCGCGCTCGCCAGCCGGCGCAAGCCGCGCTCATCGATCGCCATCTGCTGCCGACTGATCCGCAGCGGCCAGGCGTCCGCCATGGTGTCGGCCGGCACCACGGCCGGCGTCGTGTCGACGGCCCGGCTGCGGCTGCGCGCCCAGCACGGGGTCATGCGCCCGGCCATCGCGGTCACGCTGCCCACCAGGCCGCGCCCCACGGTGCTCCTCGACGCCGGGGCCACGACGGACGCCAAGCCGGAAATGCTGGCCCAGTTCGCCGCGCTCGGTACCGCCTATGCCCAGGTGGCGCTCGGCGTGCCCGAGCCTCGGGTCGGGCTGCTCACGATCGGCGTCGAGCCCGGCAAGGGCAACAAGCTGACCCGCCGGGCCTATGAGCTGCTCACGGCTATTCCGGTCGACTTCGTGGGGAACATGGAGGGCGACGAACTGCTGACCGGCAGGGCCGATGTGATCGTCTCCGACGGCTTCACCGGCAACGTGGCGCTCAAGTCGGTGGAGGGCGCGGCGCGGCTCGCCGTCGCCGAGGTGCAGGCCGCGCTGACCGCGACCCGAGTCGCGAAGCTGGCCGCCCTGCCGCATCGCCGGCGGCTCCGGGAGCTGACCCATCGGCTCGACTCGGCGACGTACGGCGGCGGGGTGCTGCTCGGGCTGAACGGCACCGTGGTCATCGCGCACGGCGGCTCGAACGCCAAGGCCATCACCTCGGCGTGCGCGCTGGCCCGCGATCTGTGCGCCGGCGACATCGTCGAACGCATCAAGGAACGCGTCCTGGCCACCCGGTTGCCCCGCTTCGGCCGCCGCGACTAGCCACGCGGAGCGGGCCGCCCGGGAGCGGACCACGTGGGGAGGTGGCGCGAATAAGTGGCGCGGGCCGCGGCGCGGCGCCGATAGCCTTGAGGCATGCCCGATCCGCAGCTCGTTCTCGCCGCCCGCGTCCAAGCCGCGCTGGGCGCCGCGTTCGGCCAGGACTACAGCGGCGAAGACCCGGTGATCCGGCCGTCGCAGTTCGCCGACTTCCAGGCCAACGTGGCGCTGCCCCTGGCCAAGCGCCTCGGCCGCAAGCCGCGCGACGTGGCCGGCGAGCTCGCCCGGCGGCTCGACGTCGCCGACGTCTGCGAAAGCGTTGAGGTCAGCGGCCCCGGGTTCATCAACCTGACGCTCCGCGATACCTGGATCGCCGCCGAGACCGACGCGATGCTCGCCGACGAGCGGCTGGGCGTGCCGCGGGTCGACCAGCCGCTGATCATGCCAGTCGACTACTCGGCGCCCAACGTCGCCAAGGAGATGCACGTCGGCCACCTGCGGACGACCGTGGTCGGCGACGCGTTCTGCCGTACGGCCGAGTTCCGCGGCCATACGATCATCCGGCAAAACCATGTCGGCGACTGGGGCACCCAGTTCGGCATGCTCATCGAGCACCTGCTCGACGTCGGCGAACACTCGCCGGAGGCCGAACGGTCCGAGACCGAGCCCAACGTGTTCTACCAGGCCGCCAGGGCCAAGTACGACGCCGATCCGGACTTCGCCGAGCGCGCCCGGCGGCGGGTGGTGCTGCTGCAAAGCGGCGACCCCGACACGCTGCGGCTCTGGCGAGAGCTGATCGAGCTGTCCACGTCGTACTTCGACCGGGTCTACCGGCGGCTCGGGATCACGCTGACCGAGGCCGACCTCGCCGGCGAGAGCATGTACAAGGACATGCTCGACGACGTCTTCGCCGAGCTCGAGCGCAAGGGCATCGCGACGATGAGCGAGGGCGCGCTGTGCGTGTTCCTCGAGGGGTTCACCGGCCGCGAGGACAAGCCGGTGCCGCTGATCATCCGCAAGAGCGACGGCGGCTACGGCTATGCCACCACCGACCTCGCCGCGATCCGCTACCGGGCGCTGACCCTGCACGCCGACCGCGCCATCTACGTGATCGGGGCGGCGCAGGCTCTGCACCTGCGCATGGTGTTCGAGACCGCGCGCAAGGCCGGGTGGCTGGCCGGCGGCACCGAGCCGTTCCATGCGGCGATCGGCAACGTGCTTGGCGCCGACGGCAAGATGCTTCGCACCCGGTCCGGCGCGTCGGTCAAGCTACGCGCGCTGGTCGACGAGGCGATCGAACGGGCCGAAAAGGTCATCGCCGACCGCGACTACGACGAGGCCACCCGCAAGGAGATCGCCCAGGCGGTGGGCATCGGCGCGTTGAAATACGCCGACCTGTCGGTGGCCCGCGACAGCGAGTACGTCTTCGACTGGGACCGGATGCTGGCCCTGCAGGGCAACACCGGCCCCTACCTGCAGTACGCGGTGGCCAGGATTCGGTCGATCTTCCGCCGCGCCGGGCTCGCCGACGCGGAACGGGCCGCTCCTGAGGGGTTGGGGCCGATCATCATCGAGGACCCGGCCGAACGGGCACTGGCCCTGCGGCTGCTCGGGTTCGGCAGTGCGGTCGACGCGCTCATCGCGGACGTCACCCCGCACAAGCTCTGCGCGTACCTTTATGCGCTGGCCGACGCGTTCACCACGTTCTACGAGAACTGCCCCGTGCTGCGCGCCCCCGACGAGCCGACGCG
>CALAED010000379.1 GCA_937891035.1 uncultured Thermomonosporaceae bacterium
ATCTGCCGGAGACCGACCGGGCGGCGAAGGAGGTCTTGTCCCTCCCCGTCCATCCCTCGCTCACCGATCGGTGCCTCGAGCGGATCGTGGCGGCGGTGAACGGCCTGCGGCCGGCGCCATGAGTGCGCCACCGGTGAATCCGTAGATTTATGGAAAGGTCGCGGCGGGAATTTACCGGCGCCGCCTGGTCGCGTTTCCGTGTTCGTTAAAGGTTTGTGCATATCTTCCGCGCTCCTGCCATTCCCGGAATCCACCTGGACATGCTGACGGCGGGAGGTACGTGCCCATGCAGGCGATGGAGCTTCGCAAGCTAGCCGAACTCGAAGAGCGGCATTGGTGGTATCGGGAGCGACGGGCCATAGTGGCGCGGGAATTGCGGAGATTCCCGGCCTGTGGGCGGGTACTCGACATTGGGGCGGCTTTTGGCGGAAACGTCCTGGCAATGCAGGCAATGGGCTGGAACGCCACCGCCGTCGACTGCTCGCCGACGGCGGCCAAGGTCTGTCGGCGCCGCGGCATCTCCGTGGTCAGGGCCGATGCGCGCGATCTTCCCGTCGAGCCCGGCTTCATCGACTTCGTGGTCGCCTTCGACCTGCTCGACTATATCGAGGAGGACCATCTCGTCATGCAGGAGATCGCCCGGGTGCTCCGGCCCGGCGGCGGGGCGGCGCTGATCGCCGTCTCATGCGACAGGGCGCTGTGGTTCGGGCGGGACGAGACGCTGGGCCGCGTCCGCCGCTACAGCCGCGCCTCGTTGCTGGACATCGCCGAAAAGGCGGGGTTGGTCGTCGATCGGCTATGGAGCTGGAACGTCCTGCCGCGGCCGGTCGTCGCGCTGCGGCCGCGGATCTCCCGGACGCCGCCGGGGCGCGGGCCGAACCCGCCGCCCCGGCCCCTCAACGCCGCACTGTCGGCGATCATCGCGGCAGAGCGCTTCCTGCCCGTGCGGTCGCTCCCCGGAGCATCGCTGATCATGCGCGTGCACCGCGAGTAGGACCTCCCATTCTGTTCCCCGGCCGGCCGCATCGCCGTACGAATGTCGCGCACAGGTTGTCGGCGGCCTCAAAGGTGCGCGTCCTTGCGCAACTCCACGCGCACCACTTCGCGCGGGGCCCCGTCGATCTCGCGGAAGTACGTGCCGATCTCGACGAAGCCACAGCGCTGGTGCAGCCGGCGTACCGCGGTGTTGGCCGCCGGCACCTCGCCGCGCAGCACGCTGACGCCGATCTTTTCGAAGGCGAACGAGGCGGACTCCTGTTCGATGCCCATCCAGGCCGGGAGCAACTCGCCGCGCCGGTTGAGCCCGTCGATGTCGAGATAGAACCCCCAGTTCGCGCAGTCCGGATCGGCCGTCACGAGGGTGACCACCCCCGACGGAACGCCGCCGTGCTCGTAGATCAGCAGCCACTTCATATCGTCCGCGCGGACCGCCGACCACCAGCGGTCGTGCGCGGCCGCGTCGATCTCGTGGGTCGAGAAGCTGGCGCGACGCGCCTGAGGGTGGTTTCGCCAGCACAGCACCATGTCGCGATCGGCATCGGACGCCTCCCGAAGCATCTGCACCCCTCCCGCCGGGTTCCTCTCGCTACATTGTGCATCTAATGCATCACGATCGGTGATCAACGGGACCATGCGAATCGGGGGTTTGGCCGGCCGGAGCGGGATTCAGGTGACGCGGGCGCGTCGGGCTGGGAAGCGTTCGTAGGCTTTGGTCTCGGCGATGTCCCGCAGCCGGTTCAGCGCCTCCCACACATCGACGAAGCGGGTGTAGATGGGCGCCGGTCCCAGCCGGAGCCGGTCGGGGGTGCGGTAGTCGGGGATCACCTTGGCCTCGATGAGGGCCTGAGCGAGCCGCCACGCCTCCGGGTGGTACAGCGACACGTGCGACCCGCGCCGGGCCGGGTCGCGCGGGGTTACCACGGCGAAACCGGGCAGCCACGCGTCGGCCAGTTCGATCAGGTACGACGTGAGGGCCACGCCCTTGGCCCGCAGCCGGTCGATGCCCGCGGCGGCGAGCAGCCGGACGCCCTCTTCGACCGCGGTGACGCCGAGGATCGCCGGGGTGCCCGTCGCGAACCGCGCGATCGTCGGCTCCGGGTCGTACGACGCGCCCATCTCGAACTGGTCGCGCTGACCGAACCAGCCCCAGATCGGCTGTCGCATCGTCGCCTGCGTCGCGCGCCGCACGTACAGGAACGCCGGCGCGCCGGGCCCCGCGTTCAGGTACTTGTAGGAGCAGCCGACGGCGAGGTCGGCGCCGGCGGCGTCGAGTTCGATGGGCACGGCGCCGGCCGCGTGGCACACGTCCCACAGCACCAGCGCGCCCCGCTCGTGCACGAGGTCGGTGATCTCGGCCATGTCGAGCAGCGCGCCCGAACGGTAGGCCACGTGCGACAGGCAGACCAGCGCGGTGTCGGCGTCCACGGCGGCCCGCAGGGCGGCGATGGACAGCCCCTGATCGATGTCGGCGTGGACCAGCCGCAATGCGCGTTCGCGCTGCGCCGCGAGCCCCTCGAGAACGTACCGGTCGGTGGGGAAGTTGTCGTCGTCGGTGACGATCACGCGGCGGCCGGGCCGGGCGTCCAGCGCGGCCACCGCCAGCTTGTAGAGATTGACCGTCGTCGAGTCCGCCACCATGACCTGGCCCGGCGCGGCGCCGAGCAACTCGGCGCCGAGCAGGTCGCCCACCAGGGCCGGCCGGTCGATCCATTGTGACCATGACCGGATCAGCCCGCGCCCCCACTCGTCGGCCACCACGCCGGCGAGCCGCTCCCGCGTGGCCTTGGGCGGCCGCCCGAGCGAGTTGCCGTCGAGGTAGATCAGCCCGGGCTCGGCGTCGACGAACTCATCCCGGAACCCGGCCAGCGGGTCGGCCGCGTCGAGCCGCTCGGCATGGTCGCGCGACAGATCGATCATCGCCGTCAGCCTGCCCCGTCAATCAAGGTCCGGTGTCGATCGGCGCTGCCATGCCGTGGCCCGGGCGGCGTGCGGGCGTGCCTTTTCGCGCGCGCTCAGCGGTGGCGACCGCGGCGCCGGCGGAAGACGCGCCAGATGGTGAACACGGCGATGAACCCGGCGGCCACCGGGGCGGCGCGCTTGGCCACCGCGGGGCCGGCGACCTCGAGCAGGTCGATGGCGTCCGCCGTGGGCCGCTGCTCCCGCCGCTGGTGCGCCGGGCTCGTCCGGCCCGGGCCGTCGGTGGTCGCGGCGCCCGCGGTCTTCGCGGCGGCGCCCTCGGTCCTCGGCGCGGTGGGGTGGTCGCCGTCCGTGGCCGGGCTTACCTGAGTCGACGTCGGCGCCGGCTGTTCCGGCCCGGCGGCCGGCGCCTGCTCAGGGCCCACTTGCCCCCGCTGGATCTCCTCGTGGAGGCCATCGGCGAACCTGCCGATGAGCTTGCCCCCGACCTCCGACAGGATGTTGCGCCCGAACTGGGCCGGACGGCCGGTCACGTTGAGCTTGGTGTGCACGGTGACCCGCGTGGTGTCGCCCTCGTCGTGCAGTTGTGCCTGCACGGTGGCTGAGGCGGTGCCGGCGCCGCGGGACTCCTTGCCGGTGCCCTCCATGGTGACGGTGTGGCTCGCCTCGTCCTTGGACGCGATGCGCGCGGCGCCCTTGTAGGTGATCGTCATAGCGCCGAGCTTCACCTTGAGTCGTCCGGTGAACTCGTCGCCGTCGATCGAATCGAGCGTCGCGCCCGGCATACAAGGCGCCACCCGCTCCACGTCGAGCAGCACCGCCCAGGCATGGTCGATCGGCACCGGAACGGTGAACTCGTGGTCGAGTTCCATGAGACACACGCCTTCCTAGTCGAGGGCCTGTTGCCGACCTTATGACGACCAAGTACCCAGCTGCCAGCGGACCAGACCTAGATCACATCGGGCGACCGGTCAGGCAACCGTTCCCGCGAGGGCGCCGGCGGGAACGGTTGCCTGGCCACGGCGGAACTTACACGGTGGCCGCGGCGGTCAGGGCGCGGGCGGTGAGCACCCGGGCCAGGTGACGCCGGTAGTCGGCCGAGCCGTTCAGATCCGACGGCGGGTCGGTGGCCTCGGCCGCCGCCTCGGCCGCCGACCGGAACGCGTCGGCCGACGCCGGGCCGCCGCTCGCCGCCGACTCGACGGCGGACGCCCTGATCGGGTACGGGCCCATGTTGGTGAGCCCGATCCGTGCCGCGCCCACCGTCCCGTTACTCCGTTGGACGGCGGCCGCGACTCCGACGACGGCCCACGACTGCGCCGTACGGTGGAACTTCTCGTAGTGGAAGCCCCAGTCGTCGCCGAGCTTGGGCACCCGGACGCCGACGAGCAGTTCGTCCGGCTCCAGCGCCGACGTCAGGTAGTCGACGAAGAAGTCCGCCGCCGGGATGTCGCGGGAGCCGCGCGGCGACCGCGCCACCATGGTGGCGTCGAGGGCAAGCATGACCGCCGGCAGGTCACCGGCCGGGTCGGCGTGGGCCAGCGATCCGCCGAACGTGCCCCGGTGCCGTACCGCCGGGTCGGCCACGGTGGCCGTCGTCTTGGCCACCAGCGCCGGGACCAGCGGGTCGCGGATGACGTTGTAGTGCGTCGCCATCGCGCCGATGAACACGTTGTCGCCCTCGTCCCTGATCTCGCGCATCTCGTCCACCCGGTCGAGGTCGACGAGCACCTCGGGCAGGGCGAGCCGCAGCCGCAGCAGCGGCATCAGGCTCTGGCCGCCGGCGAGCACCTTGGCGTCCTCGCCCGCGCCGGACAACGCGGCCACCGCCTCGTCGACCGTGGACGGCCGGACGTAGGAGAACTCCGCGGGAATCATGACGCGCCTCCTCGAGCGTCTTTGATGGCCTGCCAGACCCGTTCCGGCGTGCACGGCATGCGCACGTCGTTGATGCCGAGCGGGCGCAGCGCGTCGACGACCGCGCCGACGACCGCCGGGGTCGAGGCGATCGTGCCGGCCTCGCCGACGCCCTTGACGCCGAGCGGGTTGGTCGTCGCGGGCGTCTCCGTACGGTCGGTGTGGAAGGTCGGCAGGTCGGGCGCCGACGGCACCAGGTAGTCGGCCAGCGTCGTGGTCGTCAGGTTGCCGTCCGCGTCGTAGACGCCCTCTTCGTACAGCGCCTGCGCGATGCCCTGGGCGAGCCCGCCGTGCACCTGCCCATCGACGATCAGCGGGTTGATGACCTTGCCGACGTCGTCGACCGCCACGTACTTGCGGATCTTCACGAAGCCCGTCTCGGTGTCGACGTCGACCGCGCACAGGTGGGTGCCGTGCGGGTAGGAGAAGTTCTCCGGGTCGAACGTCGCGTCGGAGTCGAGCGAGGGTTCCATGCCGTCCGGCAGGTTGTGCGCCAGGTTGACCGCGAACGCGACGTCCTGGATCGGCAGCGACGACTCTGCGACGCCGCGCACGCTGAACGCGCCGTTCGCGAACTCGATGTCCTGCTCGGACGCCTCCATCAGGTGGGCGGCCGCCCGCTTGGCCTTTTCCAGGACCTTGTCGCAGGCGTTGACGACCGCGACGCCGCCGATCGCCAGCGACCGGGACCCGTAGGTGTCGAGGCCCTTGTGCGAGGTGGCGGTGTCGCCGTGCAGAACCTTGACGTCCTCCCACGGCACACCGAGCTTGTCGGCGATGATCTGCGCCATCGTGGTGTCATGTCCCTGGCCGTGCGGGGAGGTCCCGATCACGGCCTCGACCTTGCCGGTGGCCAGCATCCGCACGCTGGCGTGCTCCCAGCCGCCGCCGCCGAAGTTGAGCTGCCCGAGCACCCGGGACGGGGCGATGCCGCACATCTCGGTGTAGGTCGAGATGCCGATGCCGAGCTGGACCGGGTCGCCACGCTCACGCCGGTCGGCCTGCTCGGCGCGCAGCTTGTCGTACTCGAACGCCTGCAGCGCCTTCTCGGTGGCCGCCTCGTAGTTGCCGGAGTCGTACGTGAGCCCCGCGATGGTCGTGTACGGGAACTCCTCGTGCTTGATCCAGTTGCGCCGCCGTACCTCGATGGGGTCGAGGTTGAGCTCGACGGCCAACTCGTCCATCAGGCGCTCGATGGCGTAGGTCGCCTCGGGCCGGCCGGCGCCGCGGTAGGCGTCGGTCGGGGTCTTGTTGGTGAAGACGCCCGAGCAGGTGAACGACAGCGCGTCCATCTTGTAGATGGCGTTGTACATGAAGGCCCCGAGCAGCGGCACGCCCGGGCCGACCAACCGTAGATAGGCGCCCATGTCGGCGAGCAGCTTGACCCGCAGGCCGCGCAGCTTGCCGTCCCTGTCCGCCGCGATCGCGATGTCTTGGATCTGGTCGCGGCCGTGGTGGACGGTCAGGTTGCCCTCGCTGCGCGACTCGGTCCACTTGAGCGGACGGCCGAGCCGGCGGGCGGCGAGCATCAAGACGACCTCTTCCGCGGTGACCCCGATCTTGGAGCCGAAGCCGCCGCCCACGTCGGGCGCGATGACGCGGATCTTCTGCTCCGGGATGGCGGTGATCACCGACAGCACGGTCCGCAGGATGTGCGGGACCTGCGTGGCCGACCACATCGTGTACTCGTCGCCGACCGGAGCGACGACCACGGCCCGCGGCTCCATCGCCGACGGGATCAGCCGCTGCTGGATGTAGCGGCGCTCGATGACGACCGGCGCGTCCCGCCACGCGGCCTCGTTGTCGCCCTGCTCGAAGACCCAGGTGTAGGTCTTGTTGGTGCCCTTGTCGCCGTGCACGAGGTCGGCGCCCTCCTTGAGGGCCTCCTCCATGTCGAGCACCGGCGGCAGCGGCTCATAGTCGACCTCGATGGCCTCGAGCGCGTCGGCGGCGGCGTAGCGGTCGCGGGCGACCACGATGGCCACCGGCTCGCCGACGAAGCGGACCTCGTTGATCGCGAGCGGCAGGTAGTCGGGGTGCACCATGTCCTCGGTGACCGGCCACGCGCACGGCAGCGCGCCCTGCTCGTCGGCGAAGTCCTGGCCGGCGAAGGCGGCGATCACGCCGGTGCGCCCCTTGGCGGGACTCACGTCGATGTTGGTGATGCGGGCGTGCGCGTGCGGGCTGCGCAGGAACGCGACATAACACATGCCCGGCAGCTGGATGTTGTCGGTCCACTGCGTCTTGCCGGTGATCAGCCGGGCGTCCTCGCTGCGCTTGCGCGAGCTGCCGATCTCGGGCGCGGTGGTCATGATGTCACCTCCTTGGCGGCGCCGCGCATGTCGTCGGCGGCCCGCCGGACGGCCCGCACGATGTTCTGGTATCCCGTGCACCGGCACAGGTTGCCTTCGAGCCCTTCCCTGATCTCATCCTCAGAGGGGTCGGCGTTCTCGCGGAGCAGGTCGAGCGACGCCATGATCATCCCTGGTGTGCAGTATCCGCACTGCAGGGCGTGCTCTTCGTGGAACGCCTGTTGCATCGGGTGCAGTTGCCCGTCGATGCCGAGGCCCTCGATGGTGGTGATCGCACGGCCGTCGGCCTGAACGGCGAGCACGGAGCAGCTTTTCACGCTGAGCCCGTCCATAAGAACGGTGCAGGCTCCGCAGTTCGTTGTGTCGCAACCGATGGGGGTGCCAACCTTCCCCAATCGGTCCCGCAGATAGTGGACGAGCAGGAGGCGCGGTTCGACGTCGTCCTCATACGTCACACCGTCGACCTCGACCTTGATGCGTGGCATTCGATCTCCCAATGAGCGTGGGGTGGCCCCATGCCAAGAATTCGCTGGGGCGGGTGACACAGGCTCGGCGGCAGGGATGTAACACGGCCCGACTCGGACGCGACCCAGGCTTGGTCATCGCGCGATGAGCCCCTGACCGGCGCGAATGCGGCGGGGCCCGGGGATCGGGCGATGTTTGGAGTGTTTTCACCGAGGACACACCTCCGTCGTTGGAGGGCGACCCTACGAAACTATTCCTTGGTCGAACCCTGTACCAGTCCCTCGCGCTTCATTTCCGAGCAAAAGGTGATCAAGCTTCTGTGAAGCACGATTCGTCGGCTCGGCCTGGGTCGCGCGCTAGTGCGCCGGCGGCAGCTCGGCGGTGAACAGGACGGCGCCGTCGAGGTCGCGGAGCCGCACGGTCAGCGCCGCCGTTCGCCCGTCGATGTCGACCTCGCCGAAGAACTGGAAACCGTCGGCTGGGGAGGTGTTGGCGGCCGGCGGTGTCCTTTGGAACCGCACCTGCGGGCCGAAGGTGCCGTCCAAGGCGTTGGGACCGAAGGCGCCCGCGTTGAGCGGCCCCGTGACGAACTCCCAGAACGGCTCAAAGTCCTGAAATATCGCTTTTGTCGGGTCGTAGAAATGCGCCGACGTATAGTGCACATCGGCGGTGAGCCAGACCGTGCCCGTGACGCGCCGGTGCTTGATGTGCGCCAGCACCTCGGCGATCTCGCGCTCCCTGCCCAGCGGAAGGCCGCCGTCGCCCTGCGCCGCCGCCTCGAAGTTCGCGCCGTCCGGCACCACGAGACCGAGGGGCAGATCGTTCGCGATGACCTTCCAGGTGGCGCGCGAAGCGGCGAGCTCGCGCTTGAGCCAGGCCGTCTGCGCGACGCCGAGCAGCCCCTCGGCCGCCGTCGGCGAGTTGTTCGGGCCGTTCGGGTCCTTGAAGGTGCGCATGTCCAGCACGAACACATCCAGCAGCGGGCCATGCGAGATCTTGCGGTAGATCGTGTCGCGCGGCGTGATCGGCGTGTACTCATGGACCGCTCGGCGGGCCCGGGCGGCCAGCACGTCGATGTTCTTCTCCGTGTAGCGGGCGTCGTCGATGACCTGGCCCGGATACCAGTTGTTGCGCGTCTCGTGGTCGTCCCACTGGTAGACCATCGGCACGGCCGCGTTGAACGCCCGCAGGTTGGCGTCGAGCAGGTTGTAGCGGAACTGGCCGCGAAACTCGGCGAGGGTCTCGGCGACCTTGGTTTTCTCTGGCGTGACGATGTTGCGCCAGGTCCGGCCGCCGGGCAGCGTCACGGTCTCGGTGAGCGGGCCGTCGGCGTAGACCAGGTCGCCGCTGCACAGGAAGAAGTCCGGGTCGAGCGCGGCCATCGCCCGGAAGATCCGGAAGCCGCCGATGTCGGGATTGATGCCCCAGCCCTGCCCGGCCAGGTCGCCCGACCACACGAACCGTACGTCCCGGTGCCGCGCCGGAGCCGTACGGAACCGGCCGGTGACGGGCGCCGACAGCAGCGAGGCGTCGTCGAGGTCGGCGAGCCGCACCCGGTAATGCACCGGCTCGTCGGCGAGCAGCCCGCGAAGCAGGGCCTTGCCGGTGAGGTCGGTGGCGGGCGTCAGCACCGGGCCGCGCAGCGTGCGGGCGCGGGCGAAGTCCGGCCTGGTGCTCACCTCGACGAACATCCGGGCCGGCC
This sequence comes from uncultured Thermomonosporaceae bacterium, assembly GCA_937891035.1. Taxonomy (GTDB): domain Bacteria; phylum Actinomycetota; class Actinomycetes; order Streptosporangiales; family Streptosporangiaceae; genus CALAED01. The sequence continues at coordinate 9,313 of CALAED010000379.1, forward strand.
GGTCGGCCCTGGCCCACACGACGGCGCTCCGCGCGGTGACGTCGCCGCTTTGCACGCCGTGGGTGAGCGCGGGCCGGCCGCTCCGCACGAGCGCGGGAGCCGCCGGCGCCGGTCCGCCGAGCAGGGCCGCCCCGCCCCCCGCCACGATCCCGGTCCGCAGGAAGGTCCGCCGATCCATGGCCGCCATCGCGTTGCTCCCATCTAGCGTCGCCGGCGCCTTGCGCGCCTTGTACGGTACGCCCGGCGGGCATGCTCGTCAGCGCACGCGAACGGCGCACGACTGGCAGGTGACCGGCGGGGAAAACTGTCGTCCCGATCGGCTTGACAACGCTGTGTGATCGGTGTCTGCTATACCGCATGCCAGCGCGCTCTTCTTCTCGCGACCACGTGGTGTTCTGCCGCGTGGCCAGCGCGCTGTGTCCTTCGTGTCGCTGTCGCTGAGCCCGTTCGCTCCGGCGACGTTCCGGCCCTGACCCCTTTCCGGTCGGCGACCCCGCGCTGCCGCGCCGTCGCCTCGCACACGAAGGTCCGTTCATGAAGATCGATGTCGTCCCCGATATCACCATGCGCGGGAAGGACGACCCGCATGGCCGCGCCGCCGGCCCCCGCCCGCCCACGGTCGGCCAGCTCGCCGGCGCCCTGCGCGACCTCGCCGGCCGCCGGGCCGACTGGTGGGCGCTCGTCCGCTTCGACCCGGCCCGGCCCAGCCGCGTCCGGCTCGACGCGGACAGCGCCGGCACCGCCGAGATGTGGCTCACCACCTGGCCGCCTGGCCATCGCGCCGGCCACACCGGGACAGCCGGGCAGGCCGCCGAGGTCAGCGCGCTCATCGCCGGCGAACTCGCCGAGGTGACCATCGGCCAGGACGGGGTCACCGAACGGCCCCTGCGGGCCGGCCGCACCTGGGTCCACGGCACCGGAGGCCCGGCCGGCCACGACACCCGTGAGCTGCACAACGTCGGCGCAACGTACGCCATCACGTTGCACGCCCGCGCGCGCTGACCCTTGCGCGGCGCGTCAGCGACGGGAGCGGGTGGCCGCCCGGACGAAACCGACCACCGCGAAGCCGATCAGCAGGGTCGGCGCGGCGAGCACGACGGGGATCTCATGGCCGGCCAGCGCGGCGCCGCCGAACACGCCGGCGGCGGACAAGAACAGCAGCCCGGCCAGCAGGGCGGCGGGGTCGAACCGGTGCCGATGCCCGGGCGCGGGACCGTCAGGTCGTGCCACGAAGCACCTCTACGTCGCCGATCCGGCCGCGGACGAACAGCTCGATCACCGGTGGCCGCTTGCCGACCTTGCCTTCGGCGGGGAGCACGACGTCGACTTTGGCGCCCGGCCCCGGAGTGACCTTGCCGGCTACGTTGAGGTCGCCAAGCGAGCTGCGGGCGTGCACCTCTGTGGTGACGTCACTCGGCACGGTGACCTTCATCTCGCCGAACGACACTTCGGCGTGCACGCGTACCCGCTGCCCGGCGCCGAGCGGCAGCGAGGTCAGGTCGAGATCGCCCTCGCCGATGATGACCCGATAGGAGTGGTCGGCCTGGACGGTGAGCGGACGCCAGGTGACGTCACCCCAGCGACCGTCCCTGGGCAGTTCACCGATCGCGGACGTGGTGGCGAGAGCGAGGCACAAGACGACTCCCAAAAAGACCAGGCCGCGGGCGCGGCCGTACCAGGAGGCGATGATCAGCCCGGCGCCGATTACGGCGAGCCCGGCCGCGATCGCGATGGACACCCTGGTGGTGTCCGGATGGTGTGACGTGAGCGGGACCGTCAAGGCGCCCGCGCCGAGAGCGGCCAGCAAGGTGAAGGGCGTCAGCCCGGATCCGCCGCGCGGCGCCGGGTCGCCGGCCGGCGCCGACGGCGGAGGCGGCACCGGCTGGGTCGGCACCGAGTCGGCGGGCAGCGGCTTGGTCGCCGGTGACCGCGCGGTGTCGTGCCCCGTGGTGTCGTGCCCCGTGACTGTGAGCGGCGGCCGGTCAAGCGTGGGCAGGTCGGCCATGGTCGCAGGGTCGGGTCCGGGCGCCGCCGGCCGCTCTTGCTGCCGCAGCGGCATGCCTTGGAACCGTTCGGGGAAGGTGCGCGCCACCTGGACGAGGTCGACCCCGCGGGCGTGCGCGACCAGCAGGGCCAGCGCGAAAACGGTGAGCACGGTCAACGGCCCGGTGGCGCTGCCGGCGCCCAGGCCGTGACCGAGGACGCTGAAGGCCACGCCGGCCGTGAGCAGCGCCCCGAGCATCGCGAGCACGGTGTCCCCGTCGAACCGGCGCCGGAACAGCTGCTCGGCGACCGAGACCGCGTCATCGTCGGCCGGCGTCAACAGGACGGCCGCCACGTACAGAAAGATCCCCGAGCCGCCGGACCCGATGGTGAGCACCGCGAGACCGACCCGGAAGATGACGGGATCGACGCGCGTGTACCGGCCGAGGCCGGTGCACACCCCGGCCAGAATGCGGCCGTCGCGCACTCGCACCAATCGCCGGTTCTCGGGCATGACACCATACTCCCGGCCGCGTCCGGAACCCGATATCCGGGACACCCCTGAGTCGGCCCTGAGACCGGGCCCGGTAGGTCCGGGGAATGGCCCCGATGCCATTCACCGGCCGCGCGTGTGACCATCCAAGGGTGACCGAGTCGACGAGCGTCGATGAGACGCCCCGGCTGGACCGGCGGGCCGATGGACGGCTCGTCGCCGGGGTGTGCCGCGGCATCGCCGACCACCTCGGTCTCGAAGTGGTGATCGTCCGGCTGGCGTTCTCGCTGCTGATCATCGCAGGCGGCGTCGGTGTCGCGGCGTACATCGCGCTGTGGGTGCTCGTCCCGAGCCGCGACGAGCCGGCGCAACGCGATTGGACCCAGTTCGCCGCCTATGGCGCCCTCATCCTCGGTCTTTCGTTCCTCACCTGGGCGTCCGGCCTCGCCAAGGCGGCGCTGTGGCCGCTGGTCGCCGGTGGCCTCGGGGCCGCCGTGTTGTGGCAGCAGGCCGACCGCAACCAGCGACAGCGCTGGCTGCGCACCACCACGGTCCCGTTGCGCCGGATGTGGCTGCGCAGCCTGCTCGGCGCCTTCCTGGTGATCGGCGGCATCGGCGGCTTCGTCGCACAGCGCGTCAACGCCACGGAGGCGCGCGCGGTGCTCATCGCCACCGCCGTCATTCTCTCGGGGGTCGCGGTCATCGCCACCCCGTGGCTGATGCGGCTGTGGCAGGACCTCGACGTCGAGCGCAGGGAGCGTATCCGCTCCCAGGAGCGCGCCGAGCTGGCCGCGCACGTGCACGATTCCGTTCTGCACACCCTGACCCTGATCCAGCGCAGCGCGCACGACTCGCGCGAGGTCCAGCGCCTCGCCCGTTCCCAGGAACGCGAGCTGCGCGGCTGGCTGTACGCACCGCGCGCCGACCCGGACCAGACGTTGGCCGCGGCCGTACAGAAGATCGCCGGCGAGGTCGAAGACGATCACGGTGTGCCCATCGAGGTCGTGTGCGTCGGCGACTGCTCGCTGACCGCGGCGCTCGGCGCCATGCTGCAGGCGGCGCGCGAGGCGATGGTGAACGCGGCGAAGTACGCCGAGGCCCCGTCGGTGTCGGTGTACGCCGAGGTCTCCGGCGACGATGTGGCCATTTACGTACGGGACCGGGGCAAGGGCTTCGACCTGGACGCGATCCCCCGGGACAGGATGGGCGTACGAGGGTCCATCATCGGACGTATGGAGCGCAGCGGCGGCACGGCCACGGTCCGCACCGCCCCCGGCGAGGGCACCGAGGTACGGCTGGAGCTGAAACGGTCATGAGCCGCCGAGCGGAGCGAAGCAAATGACACGGGTAGTGCTGGTGGACGACCACCAGATGTTTCGTACAGGAGTCAAGGCCGAGCTGGGTCCCGGCATCGAGGTCGTGGGCGAGGCGGGCGACGTCGACTCGGCCGTCGCCGTCATCAAGTCCGCGGCGCCGGACGTCGTGCTGCTGGACGTCCACCTGCCCGGCGGCGGTGGCATCGAGGTGCTCCGCCGCCTGCACGGCAACGTCACGGCCCGGTTCCTGGCCCTGTCGGTGTCGGACGCCGCCGAAGACGTCATCGCCGTCGTACGGGGCGGCGCCCGCGGCTACGTGACCAAGACGATCTCCGGTCCCGAGCTGACCGACGCGATCGGCCGGGTGGCCGACGACGACGCGGTGTTCTCGCCACGGCTGGCCGGCTTCGTGCTGGACGCGTTCGCCGCCACCGACGCGCCGTCGGTCGACCCCGAACTCGATCAGCTGACCCAGCGCGAGCGTGAGGTGCTGCGGCTGATCGCGCGCGGTTATGCGTACAAGGAGATCGCCCGCGAGCTGTACATCTCGGTCAAGACGGTCGAGACCCACGTCTCGAGCGTGCTGCGCAAGCTGCAGCTGTCCAACCGGCACGAGCTGTCCCGCTGGGCCGCCGCCCGCCGCCTCGTCTGACCCCGGCGGCCGGCTCCGGCGTCAGGGCTGGACTTCGCGGAGGGCTCCGGTCTGCACGTCGTAGACGAAGCCGCGCACGGAGTCCACGTGTGGGATGAACGGGTTGCTCTTGATCCGCTCGATGGATTCCCGTACGTCCTGGTCGAGGTCGGCGAAGGTGCCGGCGTCCCAGTCCGGCTCGACGCCGGTCTCGGCGCGCAGCCGGTCGCGGAACTCCGCGTCGGTGAAGGTCAGCATCCCGCAGTCGGTGTGGTGGATCAGCATGATCTCCCGGGTGCTCAGCAGCCGCTGGCTGATCGTCAGCGAGCGGATCCCGTCCGTAGTGATCACACCACCGGCGTTGCGGATGATGTGCGCGTCGCCCTCGGACAGGCCGAGCAGGCCGAAGAGATTGAGCCGGGCGTCCATGCAGGCGACGATGGCGACCCGCTGAGCCGGAGGTGTCAGCAGGTTGCCCTTGGTGAAGGTGGTCTGGTAGCGCTTGGCGTTCCGCACGAAATCGTCAATCGCCGACATGCCAGCGTCGTTCCCGCTTTCCGGCGCGCGCAAAAGCGAGAACCGAACCGGACACCCCGTCAGTTGCCGGACGTTACGCCGGGTATCGCTGTTACCGCATTGTGGTCATGCCGCGGGCAGACTAGGGCCCGGGGTCCAAGCCCAGGAGGTGAGGTATGAGGCCATCGTGCGGGGCGCCGATCCCGCCGATCCCGCTGGTCCTGGGAGCGGCCCCGTTGGCGCTGGCGTTGGCGTTGGCGGGATGCGGCAGCGGCGGCGTGCTGAGCGGCCCGGCCGAGACGCCGCGGCCCATCGTCACCCAGACCGTTGCGCCGCCGCCCGGCGGGGTCCGCTCACCCCTGCCGAAACCGAGCGGCAGGCCGGCCGCGTTCAAGGGCGTCGAGATGCTGCTTCCGGCCGGCTGGCGGCTCGGCCCCGTGGTGCGCGACTCGACCTGCGCGCTGCCGCCCGACCAGGTGTCCTGCCTCGGCGGTCCGCTCACGATCAAAACGGTCGGCGCCGGCGGCTGGCCGGGCACCATGCTCGACCGGGCGAGCGGCTGGCAGGGCAGCGCGCCGCCGATCTGCTACGCCGCGGGCGCCGTCCCGCCCGACCACGCCGACCAGGGGCGCGCCCGGCTGACCGTACGGAGCACCGTGCGCGCCGCCGACGGCACCGCGCTCGCCTACCGGGAGTGGGAGGTCCCGTGCACCAGCGGTAGGTCGTTCACCGTGAAGCTGTGGTATGCGGCGGCCAAACGTGTCGTCTTCTACACGCTGT
>CALAED010000380.1 GCA_937891035.1 uncultured Thermomonosporaceae bacterium
GGTGAATGGACAGGCGTCCGATGTGGTCGCCGAGCACGTGCGCGGCGATGTCTTTGACGCTCCAGCCGGGGCAGCCGGTCGGCTGATCCCAGTCCCTTGGGTCGAGGCGCCGCAGCAGGTCGATGAACGCGGCCTGTTGCTCGGCGAGCAGTGGCCGGACGTCGATGGGCGGCCCCAACCAGGAGGTGTCGGTCATCGCGTCCTCTCGGTGTCATTTGTGCTGGGATTCACGTCCTTTTCCGAGCGCTCGGGGTCACGGACGCAAGCTGACGGGATTGCTAGTACGGTCGCGGCGCCTGGCATTCGTCGCCTCCTGGACCGTACTGTTCGAAACGAGGGTCGATGTCCGCGGGTGGTGCGACCGCGAGCTGGGTGGGCCGCGGGGGGTGTGCGGAGATGACCTTGTCGGCCGTGGTGCGTGAGTTGAACGTCTTTCCGCTCAAGAGCGCGGGCGGCATATCGGTGGGCGAGTCTCAAGTGACCCCGGGTGGGTTGCGCCACGATCGTGAGTTCATGCTGGTCCGGCCGGACCGGCGACATCTGTCGCAGCGGGAGGTGCCACGGCTGGCGTTGTTGCGTCCGTCCCTTGCGGGCGCGACGCTCATCGTGGACGCGCTGGACGCGGTGACTCCGCTGGTACATGAACCGGCGGACGGCCCGGTGTTGGACGTGACGCTGCACGGAATGCCGTGCCAGGGCGTTGACCAGGGCGATGATGCCGCCGACTGGTTCTCGGCCTACCTCGACACCGAGTGCAGGCTGGTCCGGTTCGCCGGGGTACGGCACACCCAGCCGGGCGGCGGCGGCCGGGTCACGTTCGCCGATGGAGACCCGCTGCATGTGTTGTCCCGGGAGTCTTTGGATGATCTAAATCAGCGGCTGAGCGAACCGCTGCCGATGGATCGTTTCCGGCCCAACATCGTGCTGGAGGGCCTGGGGCCATACGGAGAAGACGCCGTGTCGGCGCTGCGCATCGGCGAGGTGGAGATCGAGCTGATCGCTCCCTGTGGCCGTTGCGTCCTCACCACGATCGACCAACAGACCGGCGTCCAGGGCGGCGAGCCGCTGCGCACGCTGGCCACGTACCGCACCCAGGACTTCGCCGGCAGGCGCGAGATCATGTTCGGCCGGCTCGCCATCCCACGCACCTTCGGCATGATCGCGACCCAGGACACCGCCACCGCGACGTGACCGCCGCCGCCGCCGAGCGCCGCCTGCGTGCGTCGGCGCTGCCGCCAAGCCAGACATGGTGCCGGCCCGGGCCGGTAGGGCGTCCCCGTACGAAAGCCACTATTAATAAACGTACGTTCGGTTATAGTGGCGACATGGCCAACGACAAACGTCCCCTCACCGGCAAGGTCGCCCTTGTCGCCGGCGCCACCCGCGGCTGCGGCCGCGCCACCGCCATCGAGCTCGGAGTGCTCGGCGCCACGGTGTACGGCACCGGCCGCTCCACGCGGTCCGGGCGCTCTCCGATGGACCGCCCGGAGACGATCGAGGACACCGCCGAGCTCGTCACCGCCGCCGGCGGCGAAGGCGTCGCCGTACGCTGCGACCACACCGACGCGAGCGACGTCGCCACGCTCGTGGACCGCATCCGCGCCGACCACGGGCGGCTGGACATCCTGGTCAATGACGTGTGGGGCGGGGACCCGTTCGTCCAGTGGGACAAGCCGGTGTGGGAGCACCCGCTCGACGCGACGCTCGGCGTGTTGCGCAACGGCATCGAGACCCATGTGATCACGAGCCACTTCGCGATCCCGCTCATGCTGGCGGGGACGGGCGGATTGGTGATCGAGGTGGGCGACGGCAAGGGTGATGTGCCCTACCGTGCGAACATGCCGTACGACCTGGTCAAGGCGGCGGTGGTCCGGATGGGCGAAGGTCTCGCGCACGAGCTCAGGCCGCATGGGGTGACGGCGCTGACCGTCACGCCCGGCTGGCTGCGGTCGGAGTCGATGCTCGACTACTTCAGCGTCACGGAGGACACGTGGCGCGAGCGGGCCGGCGGTGTCCCCTACTTCGAACACTCCGAGACTCCGCACTTGCTCGCCCGCGGGATCGCCGCCCTGGCGGCCGACCCCGACCGGCATCGGTTCGCCGGCCGGTGCCTGGGCTCATGGGAGCTCATGCGCGAATACGATCTGGAGGACACCGACGGCACCCGGCCGGATTGGGGCGCCGTCGATCTGGAGGCACGTCAAGTGACCCTGACCAGCGGGATGCCCGCCCCCATGTGATGCCACGCCCGCGAACTCTCAGCGACGAGGCGATCCTGGACGCCGTCCTGGACCTCGCCCACCGCATCGGCCCGGCGCGCCTGACGTTCGCCACGGTCGCCACCGAGGTGGGTTTGTCGGCGGCGACGCTCGTCCAGCGCTTCGGTACCAAGCGCGACCTCCTCCTCGCGGCCGACAAGCGGGGCGTCGACCGGTGGGTCGGCGCCCTGGACCGCTCGACGGCCGCCTCGCCGCTCGCCCGCGTCGTCGAGGGCCTCGTGCTCGCCGTCGGCGACATCACCACGCCGGAGCTGATGGCCAATTCGGTCGCCATGCTTCAGCTCGACCTCGCCGATCCCGACTTCCACGCCGAGACGCTCCGCGGAGCGCGAGCGGTCCGCGCCCACATCGAACGTGACCTGAACGCCGCGCTCGACGCGGGCGAACTGCGCGCCGGCACCGACGTGCCGACGCTGGCGACGCTCGTCGAAACCACCTACCACGGCGCCATGATCGGCTGGGCGATCCACCGCGACCGCGCACTCGCCGACTGGATGCGCGAACAGGTCGAGGCCGTACTCGCACCCCACCGAACCACCATGTAGTCCGGACTCGGGCCCAGACCATGCCGGGTGCGCTCCGGTGAACCGAACCTGGGGTCTGCGGGGGAGTCCTGTGCATCACAGTCCGGAGGAATCCGGCCGGCGCCGACACCGGCGACGGCTTCGGAGTCACCGCGCCAGCCAAGCGTCTCATGCTGGGCGCCTGCTCCGGAGCGGCCTTAGCGTGGCTGGATGGTCGAACCTGAGAGGTCGATCGTGAAACCGCACCCGATGCCTTGGCTGGGCACGCTGACGGACACGACGACCTGTGGCGAGTCCAGTGCGCTCATCAGATCGAGCCGGATCGCCCGGGCCGAGGAGTCGGGCTTGCCCTTGGCCGGCTTTCCTGAGGCGATATCGACGCCATTGGCCTTCTCGACCACATAGCTGAGTTGCGCGTCATGGACGCACGCACTAGCCACCGCGGTCGACTCCAGCCGGAAACGCAAGGTCAGGCTCCAATCGCCTGTAGAAAGTCTCAGCGGAATGCGGACCGGTTTTTCCGGAGATAGCCGCAGCTTTTCTGGGAATTGGAGATTTTGTGCCGCCCGTGGATCGTCGGCCGCCACCATGAGGGTTAAGGCGCTGGTGAGGGCGGTGGCGGTCGCGGCGAGGCACAGGGCCGTGATCCGCCAGCGACGCAGCCGGGCCATGATCCTTGCGCTCGGGGCCGCCGTCGTCGCAAGGGGTGCTTCGGGGGACGGCTCGGCTCGGAGCTCCTTGCCGGAGAGGGTATCCTCCGGCAACTCCGTCGCGCCGGGCGACCGGCCCGCGATTGCCTTCTGTTCAGCCCCATGCGACGTGGGTTCCGGCGCGAATTCTCTTAATCTGGTGTACGCGTTTACCCATCGCGCGACTTCGGTTTGCGGAAGGCCGAATACGGTGGCCATATAGCAGACATTGTCATTATCGCGAACATGCCGATGTAGGGCTCTCGATACTCCGAGCACGTCACCCGCGGTGGTCCGGCGTAACGCACCCCACGACCGTTGTTCAATCTCGGCGAGTGTGGGCTGGCCCGCCCACTGGCGCAGCTGTTTCAGCAGCTCATAAAACTCCGGGAGAGACATCGCGCGGTCGGGGTCTGGCATCCGCTGCTTGGTGAGCAGCTGAGTGCGCGACCAGGGTTCGAACCGCCATTGACCGTGGGGGTGTCCTGAGCCTGACGCCTTGCGCCACGGCGCGTCCGGCCGGTATTCGTCGAAGAGCCCGCGAGTCAGGTCCTTGTCGCCGTGGGCGCGCTGGCGGCGTGCCTGTATCGTTTGCCGCTCGATTTCGCGCAAGAGTCTTGGTCCGCGCTCTGCCCACTCTGCTGACTCGGCCTGCACCCAGAGTTCGCGCAATTGAACGATCGTCTCTTGGTCAAGCTCTGCTGCGGTGACGCACGCACTGACAACCTCCCAGGAAAGCAGGCCCTGAGATGTCCCCGCGGTCATTTCCTGGACGATCGATGCATGCAGCCCGGTCCTGGCGGCGAGCTCGGCAGCGCCCGCGCCGGCGAGTCGGTCCGCCAACTCACTGGTGAAGGTGCTGCGCAAAGCCCGCGCGTCCATCAGGGCCTTCGGGGAGCGGGCAAGATGGACAGCCGGTCAGCGATATCCATAACCAAGAGAAGTATGGCGAGCGGCGCCGAGAGCGTAGTCATGGCGACATCATTCACGAGAAGCAGATATTCGGAAACGATCAGTACCAGCAGGAGAATGACCAGGACGGTTACCCGCGGGCGGCGTTGTGACCGCCCGGTGCGGCAACCTTCGGGTGCTCGCTCCGAGCCCGTCATAAGGATGTCTTGTGTCATGTGAGGCAACCCTTCCGCGTCCGTTGACCGGTAATAGCAGGTTGTCACCGTCACCTATTAAACACCATCGGAGGAAGCGACCCGGCTCCCTCCGGGATACCGCCACATCTCGCTGAAATATCCGGGTGATCATTCCTCGTTCGCTCGGCATCGGCAGTCGTCCGGGCTGCGGCCCGGATAAGCGCCCCGAAGTGTCGCCCGTCTTAATCCGGGATTCCGGACGGCTCATAATAAGCGCCATCCGTCGATCGGGGTGCGCCGCGCGCCCCAACCGGAACCCGTGCAGGCGGGGCTCCAGGTGGGCCGCCGCTCGTCATGAATCTGTGAGCCGTCCGGGTGATCTTCAGGGTCGGGGACGGTGCGCCGGGATCCCGGTTCCGTCCCGGATGCTCAACGCTGTGGTGCCGCGGCCAAACGCTCTGCGAACCTGATGTTCTGCGTTGATCCTGCGACATTCCGCACCAGGGAGTCAACTATGTGGCCATCCCGATGGAGTGCCATCCTCGTCCTCGCCATCTTGCCCATCATCACGAGTTGTTTTTCACCGGAGCAGCCGGCACCCCGCCACAGCCGCTTCTTCCAAAAGCCGGACCTGCATATCGGGGTATTCGACGATCAGGCATATATCGCTCTGTACGATCATGCCGCGAAGAAGTGGTCCGGTTTCGAGATCGATGTAGCCAGATATGTCATGCGCAAGCTCCGCGTCACTGAGGGTCCTCGCGAACCCATTCTCCACTCAGTGCGACCGGCCAACCGCGCTAGCAGCTTGCTGAGCGATGGTAACGACCTGGTGATCGCGAGTTATTCGATCACGGACGAGCGCATCAGGGAACGTATCACCTTCAGTCGGCCATACCTCTTCAGCTTCCACGACATCCTCGTACGCCGCTCGGAAAAGGGGTTAATCAAGAGTCTTGATGACCTGCGAGGACGGAAGGTCTGCACCGGCCCCGTCAACAGCACTCCATATCAACAGCTGGGGTTCCTCAATCAACAGCGCAGACTCGGTATCCGAATCTACCCGGACATCGGCAACCAGGCCTGCGTGCAGAAGCTGCGTAAAAAGGAAGTCGACGCCGTCGTCAGCGACGTGGCGGTAATCACTGGAAATCTCGCCGACCATCCCGACCTGCATATGGTCGGCGTCAAAGTCTGGCCGCGTCCTGAACAGTATGGAATCGGATTCATCGCCCGTTCGCAGGCTGACATCGATGAGATCAATGCAATCGTCAAAGAAATGCTCAACGACGGCACATGGCGCAGGATCGTCATTCAGAATTTCTGCCCGACTCATCGTCCCGGTGAAGAGCCATGCGACACAGCACGGATTTTCCTCGACAACCCTCCACCGTCCACCTGAGACCACGTCTCACTTCACGAATGTCGATCACGCGCCACGCGCTCCGCTGAGACCGAAATCCACGGTGCGGGCATTACCGTCGCCCTGGCCGAGCAAGTCAGCTGAAGGCGGCCATGCTCGCGGCGAAGTGTAGGGCGGCGATCCTGGCGGCGCAGTCGCGCCATGATCCTTCAAGCGGGGCGCCGAGTCAGGTCATCCCCGGTTGATCACGTGCCCGGCTACCCGGCGTCCCATGGGGGCCGTACGCTCCGGCCATACACAGGCCGACCCCCCGCGCGAGCGGACAAACCTCTGATGAAAGGCTGGGGCGCCACATGACCATCTCGCGACGTAAAGCGCTTTACGCAGGGACTGTTTTCGCTGGAGCCTCGTTGAGCCTGCCTTCTATCTCGACCAAGCCGGCCGCTGCGGCGGCGCCCGCGGCCCCGCCCGAATCCGAACGCGTGCGGGCCCGCGCTCTGGGCGTCACACCAGGTGTCTTCCCCACCGGCCGGCACAACGCGATCACCGATGTTCCCGAGGTGAGCGTGGGGCAGGTCACTTTGGCCCGCGGCGACGATGTCCGTACCGGGGTCACCGCGATCCGGCCGCATCCCGGCAACGTCTTCCAGGACAAGGTGCCGGGGGCCGTGCACATCGGCAACGCGTTCGGCAAGCTTGCCGGCTCCACCCAGGTCGCGGAGCTGGGCACGATCGAGACGCCCATCGTGCTGACCAACACGCTCAGCGTGGGCCGCGCCGTCGACGCCGTGGTGGGCTGGGCCATCCAGCAGGCCGGCAACGAGGATGTCCGGTCGGTCAACGCGCTCGTGGGCGAAACCAACGACGGCACCCTGAACGACATCCGCGGCCGCCACGTGTCCACCGACGACGTCGTCAGGGCCATCGAGACCGCCCGCGGCGGACCGGTCACCGAAGGAGCGGTCGGGGCCGGCACCGGGACCATCAACTTCGGCTGGAAGGGCGGTATCGGCACCTCCTCGCGCCTGCTGCCCGAGCGGTTCGGCGGCTACATCGTCGGCGTACTCGTGCAGACGAACTATGGCGGGCTGCTCACCGTGGACGGCGTGCCGGTCGGCCTCGAACTCGGCCATAACCCCTTCGCCGAGCAGGCTCGGGCGCAATCCACCGCCGATGGGTCGTGCATGATCGTTGTGGCGACCGACGCGCCGCTGGCCGACCGCAATCTTGAGCGCCTCGCGGGACGGGCGGTCTTCGGTCTGGGCCGGACCGGTTCGTCGTATTCCAACGGCAGCGGTGACTACGCGATCGCTTTTTCCACCGCGCCGGGCGTACGCGTGCGGCATGGCGACCGGCAGCCGCGCGACCACACGTTGCTGCCCAACGACGCGACCTCACCGCTCTTCCAAGCCGCACTCGAGGCCACCGAGGAAGCCGTCTATAACGCCCTGTTCATGGCCACCACCACAACAGGCAACGGCACCACGATCGAGGCGATCCCGCTCGATGAAGTCCGCCGCCTGCTCCGCGAATACGGCCGCGGTATGTAGCAGTCCGCGCCGCTAACCGAAGGAACAGCGGCAGGGCTTTTGCGCGGGGTCGCCGGGCTGAGGATTCAGGTCCGGCGGCCCGCCGCGCCGTTGAGGTGGGAGATCACCTCACGCACGTCGGGGTTCTCGCTGGACCGAATCAGTTCGATAACGGGTCGGCTCAGCCCTCCCGGGCGAGCGAGGAGGACGGCAAGCAGGGTCGCGCGAGTATCAAGCCGCTTGAGGGTTTCCGCCCGTTCCGCATCCGACTGGTGGGCCAGCAGGAGAGCGTTCTGCCACGCTTCGCGGCGCGCCGTCCTGATGTTGAAATCGAGAATCCGCTCGTCAGTACGACCACCGAACTCGTCCAGGAGCCACATGAACGGGGAAACTTGGGCGAGCGCGTCCTGAATCTGTGCCAGCACGCTTACGAGAATGTCATTGATAAGGAGGAAGTCGCGTTCCAGGCTGCGAATCGCATCACCCGGCGATGTCACCGCCGCGGCGATCGCCAGGTCCAAGTTGATATGAGCATTCACGCCGAGCAGCAGATGCTGAACAATGATGGTATTGGAGTCGTCAACGAGGCGAAAGGCCTCGCGCCAGCAGTCGGGCCCTGTCTGGTCGCGACGCCATGCGTCGAGTGCGTCGAAATAGCGGTTGCCGAAGGCCGCATCGAACCGGTTCATGCGTTCGCCGTCGTCGAACTCGTTCGCTTGGATCGCGTCGCGGATCGCGACGGTGACCTGCCGGTAGAGAGAAGCGAAGTAACCGATGCGATCGCCGTCACGGAGTGCGTCGTTCACGATGTTGGCGAGGTTGTCGATGACTTCGTCGATGTTGTCAGCTCTCATCCAAATCCTCTGATCCACATGCGAGAAGCTCCGGGACCGCTCTTTGCCGCTCCTTGCCGGCAATCGGAGGGTTCGGATCCACGATCCCACGTCTCGAAGGCATCAGGACAGGCGTTTTGACACGCTGGACGCGGTGATTCGCCGGGATGCACAAGGCGTCGCCAGGACGATGATGCCGGGCGAACCAGGCCCACCTCGCCAAGTAAAGCCACGGGCCGCAACATCAATACGTCTCTTGGTTCAGTCGGTTCTTGGATCAGGTGGTCGTGTCCGGACCCCTGCGTCGGGGGCTGCGAGTGCCACCCGACGTCGGATGACGCGGTACTAGCGGTACTAGGTGAAGGCCGCGAGCGTGTCGTCGGTATCGACCGGCACGTGGGTGCGCTCCATCGGGAGGACAATCTCGTGCCGCACCCCGCCCAGCTCTTTCGCCATGCCGGGCCGCCACTCGGGATGCGGCACGAGATTGCGTTCTGCGACGAGGTGGAACGAGACGATGGATGCCCGCACCCCTCGCGCGATCGGGATGGCGCCGCGGATGTGGAAGTCGACCCTGATCCGGTCGCCCACACCGACCTTCGCTCCCATGATCTTGACACGGTCGTGAGGGGTGAAGGACTCCGCTCGCGGAAAAGCGGAAAATACGGGGTCAGGCGCCGCCGCCGGTCGGCCGTACCGCCACAACCGCCGCCGCGCCAAAACCGGCCACCGAGCGCGTGACGCGGCGTGCCCGTCTCCGTACGTACAGGGGTCGCGTTGGCGTCGCACAGCGGGCACGTGCTTGGTATTAGACCTAATAGGCGTGGTGATTACTGAGAAACCTGTGCTAAGAGCGCCGCGATGGTGCAATCTACGTGTTCATGGGTCGACGTCAGGGAACGAGCCGCCAGCGAGCCCACGGCGCCGAGCGGGCCCACCGAGCCCAGCGAGCATCGCGCCGCTCACCACATTGGCCACCAGGCCGGACAACTGCCCGGTCCCCGGGTCGGCCACCGCGCCGACCGCCGGGTCGCGCGGCGCGCACCGCGCGCGGCCCCGAGGAGCCCCGGCCGCTGTGGTGGCGGGTGCTCACCCATAGCGTCACGATCACCACCGCGGTCCTCGTGTGCCTCGGCGTCGCGATCGCGAACATCAGCCTCGGCAAGGGGGCGCCGCCGACCGCCGACGCCTCCCAGCTGACGACCAACGACATGCTCGCGCTCGTCAGCCACGACTATGTGACCCCGGCCGAGGCGGCCGGCATCGCGGCCGCCAAGAAGCGCGCCTACGAGGCCCAGGTCAAAGCGGAACGCGCGGCCAGAGAACGGGCCAGGCGTCTGTCGATCCTCGAGCGTAAGCGCGAGGCGGCGCGCCGGGCGGCCCGTGCCAAGGCGCGCGCGGAAGCCGAGGCCAAGAGACTCGCCGCGCTCCCCAACCCGAGCTCCGCCCAGAACCAGGCGCTGGGGAAGAGGATGAACGCCGCGAAGGGCTGGTCGAGCTGCTGGCCTTCGCTCCTACAGCTTTGGACGCGCGAGAGCCACTGGAACGAGCGGGCGCACAACCCGTCCAGCGGCGCGCACGGCATCCCGCAGGCGCTGCCCGGCTCCAAGATGGCCAGCGCCGGGTCGAACTGGGAGACCAGTTCCGCGACGCAGATCGCCTGGGGCCTCAGCTACATCGCCGCCCGCTACGACACTCCCTGCGGGGCCTGGAACTTCTGGCAGAACAACCACTGGTACTGACCGCTGAGAGCGCCGGATCGCGAGAGGCGCGCCGACAGGGAGAACGGTCAGTACGGGTGTGGCAAGGGGCGCCGCGGTGAGGGTCGCCTGCAAGTGATGATCATGACGGCCGCATTGAGGGCGGCGCAGATACAGGCGCAGGCACGCCACCGCAGCGCGTCCGAGCGCTTGCCGCGCAGGTCGGCGGAATAGATCCCGCCGCCATCACGGCGGCCGCCAGCACCACCTCGCCGGGCGCAACGCCGCCCGGCGAGATGCCGGGCACTCCGAGACGCCGCCCATCGCGATACCGGCGGTGGCGAGCGTCGACGTCGGGACGATGAAGCCGGGGAGAGCCGGCGGTGTGCCGTACCGGACACCACCGGCGAGATGTCGGCGACCAAGGTTCCTTGGACGGAGGCACGCACCGGTTGCCGGTGGGACATATGTGCCGGTGTTCACTTATAAGCCGCCTTCACGTAACCGTCCGGACATTTGGCATCGAGAGTGGTGTACATCTGTGCCGTTCAGGATCGGCACGGCTTCACCCCGCGCGAGAGGACATGAACGCGATGACGCAACTTGACCGTCGGGGCTTTCTCACCACCGCGGGCGGGACCATGGCCGCGGGACTCGCCCTCCAGACGCTCGGCTCGCACGCCGCCTGGGCCGCGGCGGGACGCCCCCACCACAGTCCCGACCGCACGGGATACGGCCCGCTGCGGCGCGCCCGGTCGCGTAACACCGGCGAGGAACTGCTCGCGCTGCCCGACGGGTTCTCCTATGTCGCTTTCGGCGTCACGGGAACACCGATGAGCGACGGGCAGATGACACCGATCGCACACGACGGCATGGCCGCCTTTCCCGGACCTCGCCCGGGAGTGGTACGGCTGATCCGCAACCACGAGGTCCGTACCGCGCCCGGCAGCCCCGTCGGCCGGGTGCACGTCCCGGGCTCGGCTCGCTATGACGAGCAAGGGGTCTCCGGGACCACCACGCTGGACGTCGAACCGCACACCGGCCGGGTGCTCCAGCAGTTCGTCAGCCTCAACGGCACCATCGTCAACTGCGCCGGCGGCATCATGCTGCACGGCCGGGGTTGGCTCACCTGTGAGGAGACCACCGCCGGACCCGGCCAAGGCTGGCCGCAAAAGCATGGGTACGTCTTCGAGGTTCCGCTGCGCGGCCCCCGCCCCGGAAAGCCCGTCGACGCACAGCCGATCACGGCGATGGGCCGCTTCTCGCACGAGGCCCTCGCCGTCGACCCGCGTACGGGCTTTGTCTATGAAACCGAAGACGACTCAGGCAGACCCAACGGCTTCTTCCGTTACCGGCCCCGCAAGCCCGAGGACCTGGCGGCGGGCGGGGTGCTGGAGATGCTCAAGATCCGCGGCAGGCCCGGGTACGACACCCGGGAGGGACAGCGGATGGGTGTCCGCCTGCCCGTCGAGTGGGTCCGCATCGACGACCCGGACCCCGATCTGGAAAACGGCGCGACCACCGTCGCCAATCAGGGCCTCGCCGCCGGAGCGGCCAAGTTCAACCGGTTGGAGGGCTGCTGGTACGGCGACGGCAGCATCTACTTCAATTCCACCAGCGGCGGCGACGCCAAGAACGGCGACGCGCCGGGCGCCGACGGCTTCGTCGAGGGGTATGGACAGGTCTGGCGCTTCATCCCCGGCCGTCGCCGCGGCGACGGCGACATCCTCGAACTCGTCTATGAATCGCCCGGCCGCAAGGCCCTCGACTCACCCGACAACCTGAACTTCACTCCCCGCGGCGGGATCATCCTGTGTGAGGACGACGCCTCTGATGCCGATGAGGACCCGCATCCTCTCGCGCCCGGCCTGACCAACGTCAACCGGCTGATCGGTCTGGACCCGGGCGGCGCCCCCTTCGAGTTCGCCGTCAACATCACCGACACCAGCGAATTCGCCGGCGCCTGCTTCAGCCCCGACGGCTCCACATTGTTCGTCAATACCTTCGGCAACAGTACCGACGTGACGCCTCCCGGCCGTACCTACGCCATTCAAGGCCCTTGGCGCCGCGGTCCTCTCTAACCCGTACGCCTCCGTGGCGCGGCCCGGTCGCCGCGCCACGGAGGCAGGGAACGCGAGCGGCACCCATCCTCGAAGCCCTTCGGTCGGTGGTTGCGGGCGCGCCGGGCGGGTGAGGTGTCCGCACCGCCGGTACGTGCCCTAGGGAGACGGTGCCGCGGCTCTGCGATCTCCTTCGGGATTTGGTACCGGTCCGCTCGTGAATCCGTTTCCGTTCTTTGATGGACGTCGAGAATTTTCATCGTTTATCGTCGATGAACGATGGAAAGTAGCGTGAAACCTCTCGACCGAGCCACCGCCGACGAGTACGCCTCCTGGTTCAAGGCGCTCGGCGACGGCACGCGGATCCAGATCGTGTCGCTGTTGGCCCGACGCGGCGAGCCGATGAGCGTCGGCGAGATCGTCGCTGCGGTCGACGTCGTCCAGTCCACCGTCTCGGCGCACCTCAAGCAGCTGGCCGAGGTGCGGTTCGTGCTGGTCGAGCGCCGGGGCACCGCCGCGTACTACCGGATCAACGAGGCCTGCGTGTCCTGCTTCCCCACGGCGGCCGACGTCGTCATGGGCCGTCCGGCGCCGGCCGTCCCGGCGCCCGCCTGCGTGGAGGTCCCGTCGTGACCGATGAGTTCAAGGACGTACGGGAGCAGGTCCGTGGTCGTTATGCCGCGGCCGCCCGCCAGGTGTTGCGCGGTGAGCAGACCTCAGGTCGCGGCGACGGATGCGGGCCTTGCTCCGCGGCGGACGACGAGCCGGTGTTCGGCGCGGGGTTGTACGCCGCGTCGGAACGGGCCGAGCTGCCGGTCGCGGCGGTCGCGGCGAGCCTGGGCTGCGGCAACCCCACCGCCGTCGTCGCGCTGACCGAGGGCGAGACCGTCCTGGACCTTGGCTCGGGCGGCGGCATCGATGTGTTGCTTTCGGCCCGCAGAGTCGGCCCCGGCGGACGGGCGTACGGCTTGGACATGACCGAGGAGATGCTCGACCTCGCCCGCGCCACCGCCGCCGCGGCCGGGGTCGCCAATGTGGAGTTCCGCAAGGGCACGATCGAGGCCATCCCGCTGCCCGACGGCGTCATCGACGTGGTCATCTCCAACTGCGTCGTCAACCTGTCCCCGGACAAGCCGGCGGTCTTCGCCGAGACCTATCGGGTGCTGGGGCCCGGCGGCCGCATCGGCATCACCGACCTCGTCACCGATGTCGCCGACGATCGGCCGCCGGTGGCCGACCGTGCCGCCGCAGTGGGCGAGGCGGAATGCGGCGGTGCGGGCGCGTTGCCGGTCGGGGAGTACCGCGACGGGCTGCTCGCCGCCGGGTTCACCCACGTCGAGATCGCGCCTACGCATCGGGTCGGCACTGAGACGCACTCGGCGATCATCCGCGCCACCAAGCCGTACGCACCGGATGGGCTGACCATCCGGCCGATGCGCGTCGCCGACGCGGCGCAGGTGCTCGCCATTTACCAGGCCGGGCTGGACACCGGCGGCGCCGGCTTCGAAACGGCGGCGCCGGCTTGGGAGGCCTTCGACGCGGCCAAGCTGGCCGTACCCCGGTACGTCGCCGCCGACGCGACAACGCGTGCCGTGCTCGGCTGGGCAGCCGCCGCGCCCGTGTCGGACCGGTGCGCGTACGCCGGGGTCGTGGAGCACTCCATGTACGTGCATCAAGAGGCGTGGGGCTGCGGCATCGGAACCGCCCTGCTCCGCGCCTTTATCGACGCCACCGAAGACGCCGGAATCTGGACCGTGCAGAGCGGCATCTTCCCCGAGAACACCAGCAGCCTGGCGCTCCACCGGCGGGTGGGATTCCGCGTCGTCGGCACGCGCGAGCGCATCGGGCAACGCGACGGCCGCTGGCGGGACGTCCTTCTCCTCGAACGCCGTACCCGGCGGACGCTCTAGGTCATCGGCCGGGCGGCTCGGCAGCGGTGCGGCGAACCGATCCCCACCATGTCTGCTGAGCCCCGGCGTATTCCCGTCCTCCACCTTCTGCTCAGCTAGACCAATTTAGTCTATTAGAGCATATCCATCTTGAAACCCGCTGAGATCAAGCGGATACTCGAAAATGTGGTGAACACACTTATGTGTTCATCCGAGGGGTTGATACCAGCGGGTTGGTGGTGCTGGTTGTCGCCGGGCTGCACCACCGCCTACGGAGGGGTACGGGGCGATGAATGCCTGGCACTGGGCGCTGATCACTGTTTTGAGCGGGCTTCTTTGCCTGTCTTTCCGGAAACGGACGAAGAGGTACAAGAATGTAGAGCAGCCTGTCGTCGGGAGGCTTGTCACAAATCTCTGTTCGTGCAGCCTTTACTACTTCGTGCCCCTCTTCCTCGTTGCGATTTTATTTCTCGGGCTGACCTTCTGGTTGGCCAATTTTGGTGATTCCATCGCCTTTAGCACGCTGGTCGAGGTCGAGCGCCGACTGGACGCCATCTCGGAGTTCTTCAGCGATTACATTCGACTAACGGAGCTCGAGGTCCTGCTGCTATTGGTGGCTCTGGTCATTCTTGGCTATCTCGGCGTTGTCAGCGGCACGCTATTTCAGCAGAGCCGCCAGGCGCTTTTCCGCTATCATAAACTGACCACGCCCGTCTACGCCTTTCTCGCTATCCTGACATCCTTCACTCTGCTCGGTTCCCAAGTCGGCACCCCGCTCAAGACGGTGCGGTTGCAGATCGACAGCATTCAAAAGGGCTATGCGGAAGTCGTCAAGCGAGTTGAGGCGGAGATCAATCACCGGTTCACCGTAGGTGTCTATCAGCAGATTATGGCATCGTTTCCTGCGGATTATAAGACTGCTATCCAGGCGCAGGGTACGGTTGATAGTCGCATCGAAGAACTGGACATCCGCTATGCATCGAGCTGGGGTGACTACGCTGGCCGAGACAAGGCACTCGATTCCTTCTTGGAGAGGGAAAAAGCTCGCATAAAAAAGGCGGCGGCGGTCAATACAGAATTGAATACCGAGGTCCACGGCTCAGGAGCCTCCGCACCGGGGCGCTCAGCCGGCGACGTCACGAGCGATCACGCCGGGACGGCCAAGAAGGAGAGTGTCCCCAGGGGCGGTGTCCCCAGGACCGGTG
>CALAED010000381.1 GCA_937891035.1 uncultured Thermomonosporaceae bacterium
GCGAACGGCGACTACACGACCTTGGGGCCGACGGGACCGGCGGTGGGCATGCTGTCCGACAGCACCTACACGCTCAGCCATACCACGCTGCGACCGGGTGATGCACTATTCATTTACACCGACGGCGTGGTGGAGGCACGCGACACGTCAGGTGAGCTGTTCGGCACGGACCGAACCATAGATGTGATCGCCAAGCCGGGCAATACCGCAGAAGAGATGCTCGGCAGAGTCGACGAGGCCATCCGGCATTACGTCGGCTCCGCGCAGCAGACGGATGACATCACAATGCTTGCCATCCGGAGGAAAGAGTTATCAGGAAGATTCAAGAGTCCGCCCTGAAGCCTCCATTGTTCAGGTGGCCGATGGCCACCGCTGAGAGGCGAGCCGGGGCGGCGGGACGCCCTAAGAGGTGAGAATGTGGCCGGCCAAAACGTACTCCTGAGCAGCGTCGACGTCAATACGCCCTCACCAGCGAGGATGTATGACTATTACCTGGGTGGAAGAAACAACTTTCCCGTGGACAGAGAGGCCGCGGAAAAGGTGCTGGCAGTCCTCCCGCACTGCCCAAAAGCGGCCCGGGTGCACAGAAAGTTCATGGCCCGGGTCGTGACCTGCATGGCCGAGAACGGCATCGATCAGTTCATCGACCTGGGGGCCGGCATACCCACCAGCCCTAATGTGCATGAGATCGCTCGCGCCGTCATCCCGAAGGCGCACGTGGTCTACGTCGACAACGATCCGACGGCGACGGCGCTGAGCGCGCAGGTGATCGGCCCCGATGATGACGGCGTGGTCGCGCGACTCCGGGACATTCGAAATACGGATGAACTGTTCGATCGCCCCGGCTTGCACGACGTCATCGACTTCGGCCGGCCCGTGGGGGTGCTCATGCTGTCGGTGCTCCATTTCCTGACCGAGGCGGACGACCCGCACGCCATCGTCTCCACCATCAAAAACCGCATAGCCCCCGGTAGCTTTATCGCGATATCTCATGCGATAAGCGATGGCACCGCACCTGACATGACAGCGGCGATCGAGGGCGCATACGCGCGGTCCATGGCTCCGGTGGTGTTCCGGACCGAAGCGGAGGTACACGCATTCTTCGCCGGCCTGGAGCTGATGCCCCCCGGCCTGGGCGAGGTGTCGCAATGGCGGCGGGCGAGGGCGGCCGGCGAGCGCCGGAGCGGCCGGAACACCGCTTCGTCGCTGCGGATGTTCGGCGGCCTGGGGAGGAAACGCCCTCAGGCGGCGCGACGGCTGTGGCTGGCCGGGTGAGCCGGCTGCGCCGGCCGCCTGTCCGGCTCTGTCACCATTCGCGAGTGACCAAGAAGTCCACGAGTTTGACCAGCTCGTCGCGCACCATCGGGTCCATGTCGACCCGCGCGAGACTGTCCCACGCTGCCTCGACGCGCCGCCGCGTCTCCAGCCGCACCCACCGCCGGCCCCCCGCGGACGCGATCAGCTCGGCACAGTAGCCGAGATCATCGTCGCCGACGCCGCGCGCGAGCAGCTCGGCCAGCCGCCGAGAATGGATGTTGTTCGCAGCGAGCGCGGCGAGCACGGGGGCGCTCTTTTTTCTCCCCCGCAGATCCGAGCCATGGGGCTTACCGGTCAGCGCGGGATCGCCCCAGATGCCGAGCGTGTCGTCGACGAGCTGGAACGCCACACCCAGGTGGACGCCGAACTGCTCGAACTTGTCGAGCCATGCCGGTGGGCCGGCCGAGGCCATCGCGCCCAGCCGGCAGGCGAGGCCCAGGAGGACGCCGGTCTTACCCTCGATCATGCGCAGGTAGTCGGACATGGACCGCCCGCTCAACACGTCGTGGCACAGATCGGAGCTTTGCCCGTCGCACAGCCGGCGCACCGTGCGCGCCAGATCGTGGATCGCCGTCTCCCCCGCACGATCCCATCGAGCCAGCGCCTCGAACGCCAGGCCAAGGAGGGCGTCGCCGGCGAGAATCGCCATCGGAACCCCGAAGCGCCGCCACACGGCCGGCCGGCCACGACGTTCCGGGTCGCCGTCCATGATGTCATCGTGGATGAGGGAGGCATTGTGCACGAACTCCACCGCGAGCGCTCCGCCCAGCGCGTCTGCCGCGCTGCCCCCCGTGGCCTCGGCACACAAAACCGTGAAGGAGGCACGGATGTGCTTGCCGCCTCCCCGGCCGGCGGGCGCCACGTCGTATCGGCCGGGAAGACCGACATGATAGGCGCATACCGCGCTCAGCTCCGATTCGAGTGAGTAAATGAGCTCTCGCATTTCCGGGATGAGCAGGCGGGGGGTGTCGTCGACGCTCATCGGAACGGACTTGGGTCTACGTGTTTGAACAAGGGAAGCTGGACTCATCGCGAGACGCCATCCAATACGCCATAGTTGACAACATCTGGGAATCGACTAACCCGTCGGCAACAACGGCGCTGCCGCGGGTTCGCGCTTCGTCATTCGCCAATAATTTCCTCCTCGAGGTAGTCGCCGGTCTCGCTTCGCGCGTCGCCCATGGCGCGAAATCGCGCGGTGCCGGCCGACCAGTCCAAATTTCCGCGCATCCACGCCCGCAGGCCGGCGAAGTATTTCTCGAGAATCTCGTCATGCTCGGGAAAGGTCTCGATCGCGATCCCTTCCGCCGTCTTGAAGACCGCGATCCGCTCGGCGATCTTCTGTATCGTACGACGGACCGCTTCGCCCCGCCCAAGGCCATCGGCATGTTCTATGACGAGGACCAGATTGTGATGCTCGCCGAGCGCCGCTTCCTTCTCCAACGAATAGAGGTCATTGGTCCAACAGATGACGTCGGCCGCGGCCAGGAGACAACGTTGCACGGGAGCGCTGAAATACAAGGTGTCGGGCAGCTGGATTTGATCCAAAATTTCAATGAGATCCAGGCACACGAGGACCGCACCGGTGTGCCGGCGGTTCGCGATGTAGGTGCGCTCATCGGGGATGATCCCATGAATTCGGTTCTCCGCCTCCCAAAACGCCGCCCGTCCGCTGTCGGCGATATGCTCGACAAAACGATGGCTCCATCGCTCGGTGCCCAATGAAAAGGTCCTCATCGCCAACTCGGCGAACGCCGCCAGGATCGCCGGATCACCGCGCGGTGGCAGCGACCCCGGCGAAATATCGCCGGCCAGACCGAGAATCGCCATGATGCCCTCCACCAGCCCGGCCACCCGGTCCGTGTCAAGGCCGAGCCGGCCGTCGTCCAGATGGTCGTCGAGGAGGATCAGCCAGGCGAACCAATCGGCCGCCAGGCACAAGGTGTCCTCTTCCGCGGTGGGATACGTCAACGCCGCGAATTGGCCCAGATCCGCCCGGGCGATGCGCCCTCGCGCGGTCTCTCCCTGGACCAGGCCGTGCTCTTCGAGCCAACCGTCCAGCTGCCGCCGAACCGCGTCGATTCGCTGGTTGCACCGGGGGGAAAACTCGCTGAACACATCCAGCAGTTCCCGATCGAGATCACTGTCCGCCCAATGTCGATCAGCGGAGCCGAACCGTTTGGCGCCACGCCTCATCCACGTTCCTCCAGCGATAGCCACACTCCGCCCTTGGGCTGCAGCGTGAGTTGCTGATCGGGCTGTGCTCGCCGCTGCTCGGGGGCAGGCACGAGGCGGTAGGCCTGGGCGACCATGCTGAGGAGCAGGGTCAGCTCGACCACCGCGAAATAGTCGCCGACACATTTGCGTGGCCCGCTGCCGAAGGGGACATAGGCGTTGCGTGGACGCCGCGCGCGCTGCTCGGGGGAGAACCGATCCGGGTCGAACCTGTCCGGCGACGGCCACAGATCTGGATGGTGATGAAGGGTAAAGATATTGAAATAGATCTCCGAATTCGGGGGGACGCGGTAGCCGGCGATGGCGTCTTCGGCCACCGCCCGACGCATCAAGTGCCACGCCGGGGGGTAGCAGCGCAGCGTCTCGTCGACGATCATCCGGGTGTACGTCAGGCGCGGGAGATCCGCATGGGCGGGGATCGACCCGGACAGCACCTCGTCGACCTCGTGGTGCAGTCGCTCCTGGACCTGGGGGTGCGTCGCCACCATGTAGAGCAGCCACTGCATCGTCGTGCTCACGGTCTCGTAACCACCGATCATGATATTCTGCACTTCTTGGCCGAGCAGTTCGCGGTCGCCACCGGTCTCCGCGTTGCGATGCAGCCCCTCGATCAGTATCGACAGGACGTCATCGCCATGCATGCCGGCACGCAGCCGATCTCGCACGAGCTGATCGATGTAATGGTCCAGTGTTCCGGTGATCTCACGCAGCCGGTTGCCCCGCGGAGTGGGCCAGCCGAGCGGCGGGAAAGGACGCCGGAAGAAGTTCGACAAGATGTGGTGGGCTTCTACGAAGAGATCTTCGATGGCTCTTCGCTTTCCTCCGGGCTCGGCACCGAACAATGCGGTGAACACAACCTGCAACGAAAGTTGTTGTGCCTCATCGGCTATGTCGATGACATCATCAGGAGTGGCCCGGCCGCGCCACCGCTGTATCATCTCCGCGATGGGCTCGGTCACTTTCGGCACCAAGCCGTCGACCCGGGAACGATAGAAAGACGGTTGTATGAGGCGGCGCTGGCGCCGCCACTCCTTGCCGCCGACATGGCCGATGATCCCGTTGCCGAACGCCGGCTTGAGCACCTTGTAGAGATAGGTCTTCTTATCGTAATTCTTCTGATTCTTTACCAGAACATGCTCAAAGTAGTCTGGATGATTGAGGACGATGACTGATTTGCCCAGGACGCGAATCCTGACGATATCTCCATATTTTCGATGGATACGCTCAAGAAAGCCGATAAGGTCTCCCCGCAATGCCGCCAAGGCATCGATCTGCTCTCGCCAGCCGACGCTCGGGATCGTTTTCCTCGACGGCCGGCGACCATCGCCTCGCCCAAAAGGGCCTACGCTAAATCTTGACTTCGCTCTCATGGTCCTCTGATAACGGAAGCGATCGGACAAAACTGGGTAAGCCAAGGAGGCCGAACATGCGGCAACGGAGAGTAGAATGGAAGCCACAGAGAGTCATGCGAACGTAAGGTTGCGCCGGGCCGGCTCGCTCACGCCCTTGTTCTCACGCCCATCAGCTAATTGTTGACATGGATTGTTATCAATACTTAGATAACGTAGTCTGTTTCAAACATCTATCTGTCAACCGGACGGGGCGCGCGGTTCGACTCCCTTGCCGCCGATGCCGCCCTCGCAGCATGGCAAGAACATGACCTCTTGGCCCGGCTACCACGCCAACGGAGGCCGGCTCGAGATGGGACTGTCGCAGTAGCACCCGCCGTGGTCAACCGCCTTCCGGCTGCGCCGGAATATGGAATACTGCGCCGAACAAAGGGAACTCCGGCGCCTGCAAGAGAACCACGTGCATAGCCCTTATGCCTAGTTTTGGGTGTCGCAATCGACGTACTCTGGTCCGATGTTCCATAACGTCGTGATCATCCCACCATTGGGCAAACTCAGGGCTCAGGCTGGAAAATTCTTCTACGTATTGTTGTAGTTCGTCGTCGCTGTGCGACCGCACCATCTGCGCCCGCCATCGGGCGATGAGTTCGCGCGTTTCGAGCTCCCAGTCGACGACCCTTTCTCGGGCCTTGGGGGAGGTCAACAGCCACCGCAACATATTGCGCTCTTCGGGAGCTAGCCGCCCCCAATCGTCATACCACTCGGTGGCCGCTTGATTCCAGCAGATAACGTCCCCGACCGCATTTCCGGCATAGACTGGATAAGGGCTTTTATCAGTAAGTGCGACGATCTCCCGCAGCGCTCTTGTCGCCGGTATGTCCATGTCCAGCGGCTGCGGCCCGATGACCACCCCATAGGCCAGGGTGTGCATGTAGCGGCGTTCGTCCTCGGTGAGGCGAAGCACCCGCGCCAGACTGTTCAGCACCTCAGGCGACGGACGGATGTCCCTGCCCTGTTCGAGATAGGTGTACCAGGTGGGGCTGAGACCGGCGAGCACCGCCACCTCCTCGCGGCGAAGGCCCTTTGTGCGTCGCCGCGAACCGACGGGAAAGCCCACATCCGCAGGGCTCACCCGTCCTCTGCGGCTCCGCAGAAACTGTCCGAGCTCCTGCCTGCTGCTACTGTCGCCCGGCACAACGCCTCCCCGCCAGGGCTCAGCGGAACCCGTCGCGCACCACCTCTAATGCCTCGACCGATCCAGCAGTCGTAGGTTATTTTGACGCGACTTTTTCATCGAAAAAGTATCGGCATCATAACTGCTCAAGCGCAATTACGCAACTTTCTTCACTCACCGTCCGGCCGCGCGTCGCATTGAGCAATCTCAGCCACGCTAGCACTGTTGGCTTTGTAAATCGACGGATCTGGCCTGTGCTTGGCGATGTCGCCGACTCGTTGCGCGACTCGAGATGTGCGCACGCCGACATGCGACGAGCCTACGGCATTCTTTGTACGCCGCGCATGCTCGCCGACGTGGCGCGGCAGGCCATAAAATGCTCACTCGGCGGACCATATCAACGAGGTCAACGAGACCCTTGTGCCTCAGCGACAGCCTGCTGCCGCATTGTCCGATTCTCTTCCAGCGTCGCGCGCTTCACCTTTGTCGCGTGCCGCGGCCGCCGGGCGGTCACCAATGCGGAGAGCATGACGGCGATCTCCCAGCCCGACCCGGGCTCGCCCCCATGGAATCCATTGGCGATCGTGGTGGCCTCGCCAATGCGTCCGGCGAGCAGCATCGCGTCGATGAGGCAGGCCGTCAGGTAGGGCGGCAGCCACGGCGGTATGCCGGGGCAGGTCTCGGCCGCGACGAGCGCACGACGGAGGTGGAATACGGCCTCGTTGGCGGCGCTCGCACCCAGTGCGATCGCGGCCCGGGTGGCGTGCACGAAGACCGCGGTCTCGCGATCGCTCTTCTCGACCCCCTCGAGCGCCTCGCCCGCCTTGGCCGCGCGGCCGGTCACGGCCAGTATCCAGGCCCGGTAGGCCAGGAGCCGGTCGCGCCGCTCGGCGTTGCGGACCGCAGCGCGCAACAATGAGTTACTGGCCGCCTCGACCTGTCCGACGCCGAAGGCGAGCGACATCGCCTTGCCCAGCGCGAGCTCAACGGACTCTTCGACCCGCCCCGCCGGCAGTGAGTCGAGGAAGCGGATGCCCTCCTCAGCGCGGCCACGCAGCAAAAGCACGTTGACCCACGCGGCGGCGACCTGCTCGCCGACACCGTGCCACATGGCGAGCCGGCACAACTCGTCGGCACGGTCCACCGCCATGCCCGGTCCACCACGTCGACCAGTTGCCCGGAGTTCACCGTCCCGTCAGCGGATGCCGCGGCCGGCGACGCCTCACCGAGCCGCCACCCGCCGTCGTGCGTCACCAGGAATTCGACGAGCCGGTTTTCCACTACAAGGGTGTACAGCAACCGCGGATTTCCCCCTGTCGCCGCGTGCAGCGCCTCCGTCGTGGCCGGATACACGGGCCCCCCGATGACGCCGGCGAGCAGTACGGCCACCTCGTCCTTGCTCAGCGGCCGCAAGCTGAGCGTCTGCATTCCCGGCTCATAGCGCAGGGCGTCCGTCGGGTCCAGGCGATGGCCCACCGCCGCCGAGGTGCAGCGGGTGGCCAGCAGCACGGCGTCGCCCTGCCGGCTGAGCGCGCGCAGGGCGAGCAGGCTGGCATGATCGGCCAGATGCGCGTCGTCGAGCGCGACGACCAGGCGGCGTCCGCCGGCCCGTTCGGCGAGCACGCGCGCCGCGGCGGGCACCGCGTCGCCGAGCGCGGCCGAGCCGGCCGAGACCTCGGCGGAAAGGTGGGGGCGCAGGGCGGCGAAGGGCTCGTCGCCCGCCGGCTCGACCCGGAGCACCGTGTCGCGCTCGCGGTCGGCGTATTCGAGCGCTCGCGCAAGAACCGCCGTGCGGCCCATCCCGGATTCACCGGTGATCACGATCGGCCCGGGCTCCCCGTTCAGCAGCGCGGTACGAATGCGATCTATCTCCTCAGTTCTCCCTACGAATCGCCACGACATCGATCGTTCTCCCCTTCGGAACCGAGGTGGTGAGCCGGACCGCGACACGGCCCCCGTCGTCCACGCGCTCGTGGTCCACGCGCTCGTGGTCCAACTCCATGACGCTCGTGGGCACCCTGGGTTCCGGTCAACGTCCAATTAACGGAACCGGGACATCCCCCTGCACTCGCTCTTTCGCCCGATGCCCGGGATGCCGCGGTTTTAGCTGGCAGGCCACCCCGTGCCATGCCGAGGCATCCGGAACCGCGGGTGAATCCAATGCTGGCACTGTCAGTGCCACCACACATGCCTGCTGCCTATTCGCGCCGCGCCGGGCCCATGCTCAGGTCGAGACGGCAACCGGAGATGAAGAGGGAGCCTGGCGTGCAGGGAGTACTCGTCGCCATCGCGGGCGGAGTATTGGTGCTCACCGTTTGGCTGAGCGTCCTGCGCACCGTCTTCATCCCCCGACAGCGGTCGTCGCTGACGGCCCGGTCGGTGGTCTGGCTGATCATCGCGACCAGCCGGCGGATCGCCCCGGCGTTGCCGCTTCGCGCTCGCGAGCGGCTGCTGGATCTCGGCGCTCCACTGGCGTTGTTCATGATTTCGGCGTGCTGGCTGGTCGGGTCGATGGCCGGGTTCGTGCTGCTCGCGTCGGGGATCTACGATGTGCCCTTCGAGTCCGACGCCGTCAGCGGCTTCTTCCTGCTGCCCTCGCCCGGCGAGCCGCTGGTCCTCGTCGCCATCTTGTCGACCGGGCTGCTGATGGCCGCCGTCACCACCCATTTTGTGCGGTTCACCGGCGCCTACAGCCGGCGAGAGCAGCTCGTCGCCAGGCTGGCCGGGCAGGCGGCCCGGCCGCCGGACGCCGAGGCGCTGCTCGCCGACTATGTGCGGGCCGGTTCCCGCGACCGGCTCGATTACCTGTTCGCCGAATGGGCGGGATGGCTGTCGGACATCTGGTGCACTCATGTCGGCTACCCGGCCCTGACGTTCGCGCGACCGGCGAACTCGCTGTGCTGGATCAGGGCCGCCGTAATCGTCCTGGACACCGCCGGGCTGACGCTGGCCGTCGCGCCGGACTGGGCGCCGCCGTCCACCCGCTCGCTCATCCACAACGGCAGCCGCTGCCTGCAGCAACTGGCCAAACAGGTCGGCGTCACGCCCGCCGCCGCCCCGATCAGCCTGCACGGCCGGGAGGAGCAGGGCTTCTCCGAGACCGTACAACTCGTGACCGGCGCCGGGCTGCCGAAACAGCGAGACGAACAAAAGGCCTGGGATGCCTTTCAAGACCTGCGCATTCATTATGCGCCGTACGCGGCGGGCATCGCGACTCACCTGCTCTACAGCGACGTCGATGTAACGCCAGGAACTGCCGAAAACAACGCGGGTGGCCCCAGGCCACCGCACACCGATATTTAGTTTCTGCCGTCGTCCCGTTTAACGGGCCCTATTGGGGGTGCTTAGCCGTGACTTCCCTTACCAAGCCGGACACCATCATTTCGGCGCGGCGGAAGTCCGTCGTCGGTGATGCCATCTCGCAGTTCTGCGACGACTTGTTCTCGTCGTTTCTGCGTTCTGACCAGCGCCGATGGGGGGAGGTCTACCTCCGGGGGCTGATCAGCGTGTCCGGCCGGAGATCGATCCGGCGGATCTCGGAACAGGTGGTCGGCTGGCGCGCCGATCAATGCCTCCAGCAGTTCGTGAACCAAAGTCCGTGGAAGTGGGAGCCGGTCCGGGCCCGGCTCGCGCAGCAGGTCGACGCCGCGCTGCGCCCAAAGGCATGGGTGGTGGAGGAAGTCGTCTTCCCCAAGTGCGGGACCAACTCGGTCGGGGTGGAAAAGCAGTACGCGCACTCGGCCGGCCGCGTGCTCAACTGCCAGCTCGGGCTCAGCGTGTTCCTCGTCGGCGAGGACGGCAGCTGCCCGGTGAACTGGCGCCTGCTTTTGCCGCGGTCCTGGGACGGTGACGCGGCGCGCCGCTCAAGCGCGCACGTGCCCGACAACGAACGCCACCGGTCACGCTGGGACCAACTGCTGGACGCCGTCGACGAGATGTCCGCCGACTGGGATCTGATCCCCGCCCCGGTGGTGATCGACGCCCAGCACGTGCCCCACGTCGAACCGCTGCTTGAGGGCCTGGAAAAGCGCGGGCTCGGCTACGTCGTACGGGTGGCTGAGAACACGCCGACCGCGGCGCCGGCCACGGGCACCCTGGCGCGGGCGCAGACGATCGGCGACGTCGTCGCGCAGTCGGTCGGCCGCACCGAGGTGACGCTGAGCTGGCCGGGCGGCGCCGGCGGCCGGCTGATCCGATCGCGGTTCGTGGTCGCGTTGCTGCCCGGGCCGGCCGCCTCGCACGAGCTCGGCCAGGCGCGCGCCCGGCGCCGGCAGCGCCGGGTGATCGCCGACTGGTCGCCTAACCGGCGCCGCTCCAAGGCCGTGTGGCTGACCAACCTGAATGTGTCCCGGCTGCCCGATCTGATCGGCCTGATCAGGCTGCGGCGGCGCACCGGCGAAGAGCTGGCCCGGATGAACGAGCACTCGGGACTGCGGCACTTCGAGGGCCGGTCCTACCGAGGGTGGCACCACCACGTCACGCTCGTGTCCGCGGCACATGGCTACCTGCTGCTGGGCCGCTTGGCCGACAGCGTCGGGGACGACTGGGTGGCGCAATACGTGTGACCTCCCCCATGATCCCCGGAACTGACGGGGAGGAGGCACCGTGACATTGGTGGAGCGGCTGCGCGACATCACGTTGTTCGCGGAGCTCGACGACGAGCAGCTCTCCTGGCTGGCCGAGGTTGGCAGGCGCGTGGACGTCGCCGACGGCGAGGTGCTCTTCGACGATGGTGAGCCGGCGCGGTTCTTCTACGTACTGCTGAGCGGCGAGCTACTGATCACCAGAGTCGTGGACGGGAAGGAGCAGCTGTTCAGCCGCCATTCGGCGCGGATGGCCGCCGACCAGCAGCTGGACGACAAACCGCGCGCCGCCCACCAGTTCACCGGCGAACTGCCGCTGCTGTGCGACGGCGACTACGTCGCCAAGGCCACCGCGCACGGGCGTACCGAGCTGATGGCCTACGACAAGGAAACCTTCCTGGAGATGGTGGCGCGCTTCCCGCAGATCTGCCGGGTGCTGTTGCCCGTGCTGGCGTGGCGGATCCGCTCGTACGAGGCGCGGGCCGGGCGCAACGCCATGCTGGAGGGTCTTGGGACGCTGGCGGCCGGGCTCGCGCACGAGCTGAACAACCCGGCCACCGCGGTCGTGCGCGCGGCCAGCGAGCTGCGCTGCACGGTGCGCGATCTGGTCGAGCGGACCACCGAGCGGTGCGCGCTCGCCTCGCCGCGGGAACGCTGCATGCTGCAGCGGGCCCGCGACCGGCTGCCCGCCGCCTCGGGTGGCCCGCCGCAGCGCGACGCATGGGACGAACTCGCCGCCGCCGAGACGTCCGACCTGGTCATCGACTGGCTGAGCGAGCGGGGCGTCGCCCAGGCCGCCGAGATCGGCGTCACGCTGGTCGATCATGGCTTCGACGTCGACGCGCTGGTCGAGCTGAGCGCGGGACTGAGTGATGACACCCTGGACCGGGCGGTCGGCTGCCTGGGCGCGTGCCTGCTGACCAGTACTCTGGTCGAAGAGGTCGCGGAGGCCGGGCGGCGGATCGAGTCGCTGGTCGCCACCGCCAAGGCCTACACCAACCTCGACCGCGCCCCCGAACGCGATGTCGACCTGCGCGAGGGCCTCGACGCGACGCTGACGATGCAGGGCGCCAAGCTGGCCGGCATCCGGGTGCACCGCGACTACGCCGACTTGCCGACGATCGTCGCCTACCCGGGCGAGCTCAACCAAGTCTGGACCAACCTGATCGACAACGCGGCGGACGCCATGGGCGATCGAGGCGACCTGTGGATCAAGGCGTGGGCGGAGAGCGAGCACGTCGTCGTCGAGATCCGTGATACCGGTCCCGGCATCCCTCCCGAGCGGCTCGCGCTGCTCTTCCAGCCGTTCTACACGACCAAGGACGTAGGCAAGGGCACCGGTCTCGGCCTGCACCTGAGCCACGACATCGTCACCCACCGGCACCACGGCTCGATCGAAGTGGTGTCGGTGCCGGGCGACACCCGGTTCACGGTCCGGTTGCCGGTGGGCGGCCTGCACCTGTGAACGTCCCGGCCATCTCGTCCCTTCGCCGGCCGGGCCGCTAATCGGGCTCTTCGTCCGGCTTTTCGGCGGGCTTCGACTCCAGCCCGAACAGCCGGACGGCGTTGTCCTTCAAGATCAGCGGCCGAACGGAGGGCTTGATGTCAATCTTTTCGAAGTCCGCGAGCCACCGGTCCGGAGTGATCATCGGGAAGTCCGAGCCGAACAGCACCTTGTCCTTCAGCAGCGTGTTGGCATACTGCACCAGCTGCGGCGGGAAGTATTTCGGCGACCATCCGGACAGGTCGATGTAGACCTGCGGCTTGTGCAGCGCCACCGACAGCGCCTCGTCCTGCCAGGGGAACGACGGATGGGCCAAGATGATCGGCATGTCGGGGAAGTCGACGGCGACGTCGTCGATGTACATCGGGTTGGCGTACTTCAGCCGGATGCCGCCGCCGCCCCGCGTGCCGGCGCCGACGCCCGTGTGCCCGGTATGGAACAACGCGATCAGCCGGTGCTCCGCGATGACTTCATACAGTGGATAGACCGATGGATCGTTCGGGTAAAAGCCCTGCGCGCTGGGGTGCAGCTTGAAGCCTTTGACCCCGTGGCCGGTGATGAGCTCGCGTGCCATCGTGACCCCGTCGGCGCCGCGCGCCGGATCGATGCTGGCGAACGGGATGAGCACGTCGGCGTTCTCGGCGGCGAGCTCGGCCACCTCCTCGTTGCTCGGCGCCCGGCTGCTCCTCGCGTCGCGATTTTTGTCGCCCATGATGTCGACGCCGAAGACAACCGCGGCCATATCGCGCTGACGGTAGTAGTCGGCGATGTCACGAGTCGTGTGCGCCGCGACATCGCCGGCCCGGAAATACTCGGCCATGTTCTGGAGGACCCGGCCGGCCACGGCGGTCCCCTTGACTGAGGCATGCACGTGAACGTGCACGTCGATCGCGGTGATCGCATCGGGATCCACTGACGTCCCCTGCACCCGTCCTCCATACCGGCCCGGAAACCGGGCCCCGAAGCCGCCCCGCTAAGGGACGACCATCAACGTGAACGCTAGACATTTTCGTGACGCTCGTCATGAAAATGCAAATCTCCCAGCTGACAGGATCCCACTACCTCGCGCGCCACAACCCCGACCGGCGGGCTGGGGAGCCCCGGGAGTTAGGGCGTGCCCCAGCGGCGAGCGACGTGCGGGGGCACGGGGATCCCGGCCCGCAGCAGAGGGTCGGGGACCGCTTCGCCGAAGATCTGCCTGACCGGCAGCACCCCGGCCCACACGTCCAGCGCGTAGTCCGCGTCCTCGTCGCCCGGCGGGCCCTGGCGCACCTTCACCGACGCCTCGCCCAGCGGGACGGCGACGACGGTCGTGGCGGCGAGTTCCTTGCGGTTGGGCGGACGCGCCACGTCCCACTGCCCGGGCGCGAGTCGCTCGGAGATCGCCCGGAGTGCGTCGATCTTCTCCCCCGGGTCGTCGACCACCCTTGACCTGCCGTAGACGACGGCGCTGCGGTAGTTCATCGAGTGGTGGAAGATCGACCGGGCCAGCACGACTCCGTCCAGATGCGTCACGGTGACGCAGATCTCGGCCCCGGCCGCGGCGCGCAGGCCGCGGTTCGCCGTCGAGCCGTGGACGAACAGCGTGTCGCCGATGCGTCCATAGCCGGTCGGGATGACGGTCGGAGCACCGTCCACGATCACACCGAGATGGCAGATCATCCCGGCGTCGAGTACCTCATACAGGGCGGTGCGGTCGAGCCGGGCCCGCTCGCGCAGACGGCCCAGCCGCGTGCGAGCGGTCGTCGACAGGCTGGTCGATGGCGGTGTCACATCCATAGCGCGTACGCTAAAGCGCGTCGCCGACCGCCACCAGCGGCAATATGCCGAGGGCCGGCGCTGCCGCCCGCCCCGCGCATCGTCTGCCCGAGCCCGTCGGCGCTCATCGCGAAGCCGGCCGGCGCGAGTACGGCAGCGGGAATGGTCGCATGATCACGCCGAAACCGGCCCCTCCGGCGTTACGCCGGCCACGGCCAGCGCGACCGCCAGTTGCCGCAGCCCTCCCGGGCGTTCCCACAGCCGCAGGAAGACATACTCGGTGACGTCCTCGGCCACCCGCTCGGCGCCGGTGGCGCGCAGCGCGATGCCGTAGACGTACGGGGAGAACTCGTCGTAGGCGGCGGCGAGCGTCTTCTCGTCGCCGGCCCGGACCCGCCGGTGCAGCCGCCGCTCCCACGCGTGGTCGTGCGGGACGCCCATCTCAATCACCACACCCAAGGCTCGCGATCGCGCGCAGCACCGTCAGTACGCTCTCAGGATGACCGTCGGCGACGGTCGTGAACTCCTCCGGCGCGCGCCGGCCCGCCAGCAGCCGGCAAAACTCCACGACGTCACAGGTGATGATCACCGCGGAAGGGGCCGCGCGGTCGCGCTCGGGCGGCAGGTCCCAGGTGCCGCCCCCGCGCCGTGCAGGATCAGCCGTACCGGCCGGCCCGCGCCGCTGCCAGTACGGCATCGCGCAGCCACGCGGGCGGGGGTACCGGCTGCGCGCTGCCGAGCCAGTCCACGGCCCCACGCAGCATGGTCGCCTCGGCGGCACAGGCGGCGCACCCGTTGAGGGTGGTGAGTACCCGGCCGGCCTGGTCAGAGGTCGCGGCGAGTGCCCAGGCCGCCTGTGCCTCGGGACCGTGCTCATGATGCTCTCGATCCATGACTCCCCTGGGGGTCGATGAGGAGTTGGAGCCGAGATGGTTCGACGCCCGGCGGCCCTCGGATTCCCGCCGGGCGTGGATGTTATGAACCCGTTATGCCGCCCTAGAGTCCGGCGGCGGTCCGCAGGGCCGCGGCCTGGTCGGTGCGCTCCCAGGTGAAGCCCGGTTCGTCGCGGCCGAAGTGGCCATAGGCGGCGGTCTGCCGGTAGACCGGGCGACGCAGCTTCAGGTTGTCGAGGATGGCGCCGGGGCGCAGGTCGAAGTGATCCCTGACCAGGCGCATGATCTCCGCGCGGGGAAGCTTCTCGGTGCCGAACGTCTCGACGAGGAGCGACAGCGGACGG
>CALAED010000382.1 GCA_937891035.1 uncultured Thermomonosporaceae bacterium
TACTCGTCAACGTCGGCGAGCTGCACCGGATGAAGAACGAGCCGACCCAGGCGCTCGCCTGCCAGCAACAGGCCCTTGCCGTGCTGGAATGGATCAGGGACGACCTGAATGTGGCGTACGCGCTGCTATCCATCGCCGACACCTACGCCCTGCTCGGCGACCACACGAACGCCCGAGCCGTGTGCGATAAGGCCAAGGCCACCTTCACCCGCATCGGCGAGCCAAGCGGCGAGCAGACCTGTGCCAGGCTCCTCGACCGGCTCGCCTTGAAGCTGGAGTCCTGAACGCTGTCCAATTGGGTGGACCCGTTTGTCCTCTACGACGCTCCCAAAGGCAGCTCCCATGGCGGACAACAACCCCGGATGGGGCTATCGTAGGATCACCGAGAACTGGCCCGCTTACTCCGTCTCAGGACCGACGGGACGGACCCGCACAAAAGCGTCCGTAGTGGACGTTCGGTGGACTTTGACCTGCGCCTATGGACTGACTGGACGCTAGCGGATAAACCGCTTTGCGATTAGCTCACGCGATGGCCGGCGATGACCGAGCCTTTGCGTGGGTGACACCCCCAGTGGGATACTGGCCCGTCCCTTCTTTCGGGAGTAGCTGTGGCCGAAGCTCATTCCGCCCGGGAGCACTCTGCCTCCAGCATGTTCGCCCGGCCACGCGGCGGGCCGACAGTGCTGCGTATTCTGCTCGGCGCCGAGTTGCGCCGGCTCAGGGAGGCGCGGAATATCAGTCGCGAGGAGGCTGGGTACGCCATCCGGGCATCCGATTCCAAGATCAGCCGAATGGAGCTTGGGCGGGTCGGGTTCAAAGAACGTGACGTCACCGATCTGCTCAGCCTCTACGGCGTCGTTGACGAA
Source organism: uncultured Thermomonosporaceae bacterium (assembly GCA_937891035.1). Classification (GTDB taxonomy): domain Bacteria; phylum Actinomycetota; class Actinomycetes; order Streptosporangiales; family Streptosporangiaceae; genus CALAED01. The sequence continues at coordinate 867 of CALAED010000382.1, forward strand.
CAAGAGCGTGCCGCGCTGACCTCGCTCGCGCGGCAGGCGAACACACCGGGGTGGTGGCACAGCTTCTCCGATGTGCTGCCCCCCTGGTTCGAGGTCTATGTCGGTCTCGAGGAGGCCGCGTCCCGGATCCGCGCGTACGAGGTTCAGTTCGTCCCGGGGTTGCTGCAGATCGAGGAGTACGCCCGCGCGGTGACGCTCCTCGGGTACGCCGACGCCCCCCCGCACGAGGTGGACCGGCGGGTCAGCCTGCGGATGACGCGGCAAAAGCTCCTCGTCGGCGAGGAGGCGCCGCACCTGTGGGTGGTGGTGGACGAGGCCGCGCTGCGCCGGCCGCTGGGCGGCCGGCAGGTGATGCGGGCTCAGTTGGAGTACCTCATCGAGGCCACGTCCATGTCCAACGTCACGGTGCAGATCGTGCCGTTCCAGCGCGGCGGGCACGCCGCGGCCGGAGGGCCGTTCAGCATCTTGCGGTTCGCCGAGCCCGACCTGCCCGACATCGTCTACCTCGAGCAGCTGACCAGCGCGCTGTATCTGGAACGGCGTGAGGACGTGGACCGCTACCTGGCGGTGATGGAACGCCTGTGCCTCGACGCCGAGCCCACGTCGTCCACCACCAAGATCCTGCACCGGGTCCTCACCGATCTGTGAGGACCCGGCTCCGCGGCGACTGAGGCGGCGTTCGCCCGGGCGCTCCTCCGGGGTCTTGGCGGCCGCTGTGGTCCGCTATGCCTTCGCGGCGTCGCTCAGCGCCGCCGCGAAGGCCCGTACGTCCTCATCCGTGGTGTCGAACGCGGTCATCCAGCGCACCACCTCGACCTCCTCGCCCGGGCGCTCGTCCCATGTGTAGAAGAGGAAACGCTCGCGCAGCCTGGCGGCGACCTCGCGCGGCACCGCCGCGAAGATCGCGTTCGCGTGCACCTGCTGGATGATCTCAACGCCGGGCACGGCCGCGACCGCCTCGGCCAGCCGCCGGGCCATCTCGTTGGCGTGCCGAGCGTTGCGGAGCCATAGATCGCCGTCGAGGAGCGCGATCAGCTGCGCGGAGACGAAACGCATCTTCGACAACAGCTGGGTGCCCGCCTTTCTGAGGTATGGCAGGCCCCGTACGGCGTCCGGGTTGATCACCACGACGGCCTCGCCGATCATGAGGCCGTTCTTCGTCCCGCCGAACGACAGCACGTCGACGCCCACATCGGTGGTGATCGTCCGCAGCGGGAGGTCGAGCCGGGCGGCGGCGTTGGACAGCCGAGAGCCGTCCATGTGCACGAGCATGCCGAGGTCGTGAGCGTGCGCGCAGATCGCGGCGATCTCCTCCGGGGTGTACACCGTGCCCAACTCGGTGACCTGGGTGATGGAGACCACGCGCGGTTGAGCGTGATGCGGCACTCCCCAGCCCTTGGCCTGGGTGGCGACCAGGTCCGGGGTCAGCTTGCCGTCCCCGGTGGGGACCGGGAGCAGCTTCAGTCCGGCCACCTTCTCCGGCGCCCCGGCCTCATCGCAGTTGATGTGCGCGCTCTCGGCGCAGATCACCGCACTCCAGCGCTCGCACATCGCCTGCAGCCCGACGACGTTGGCGCCGCTGCCGGTGCAGACGGGATAGACCTGGGCACGCTCGCCGAACCCGGCCTTGACCACCTCCTGCAGCCGCTTGGTGTAGACGTCGTCGCCGTAGGCGGTCTGATGGCCCCCACCAGCGGCCGAGATGGCCGCCAGCACCTCCGGGTGGATGCCGGCCTGGTTGTCGCTGGCGAAGTTGCGGGTCTCCGGGTCGTGCAGGACAGGAAAGTCAGTGATCATGTGCGGTACCCAAGAGAGGAAACGGCGGACAGCCCCATCATGACCGACGCTCAGCCGGCGTCGCCGTGCCGCCGCCGGCCGACACCCGGGCCCAAGCGCATGCCGGCCGGGTCGTCGGGACGTCTCTGGGCATCTTCGGGACGGCCCGAGACGTCAGGGCGTGTCAGGACGTGGACCGCGTGAGGCGGGCGCCGGCGGCGGCGATCCTGGCCAGCGACCTGTCGCGGCCGAGGATGGCCAGCGATTCGAACAGCGGCAGCCCGACCGTGCGGCCGGTGACCGCGACCCGCACCGGCGCCTGCGCCTTGCCCAGCTTCAGCCCGTGCGCCGCGCCGACCCGCTCCAGCCTGTCCTTCAGCTCGCCGGCCTCCCAGGGCGCGTCGCGGTAGGCCTTCTCGGTGTCGGCGAGGATGTCGGCCGCCGGGTCCTTCATAGCCTTCTGCCATGACGCCTCGTCGTAGGGCGGCTGGTCGAGAAAGGCGAAGTCGACCATTTCGATGATCTCGGCGAGCACGTTGACGCGGGTCTGGGCCAGCGGCGCCAGCCGCTCGAACACCTCCGAATCGAAGCCGTCCCAGCCGGTCGCGGCCTTCGTCACCCAGGGCAGGCAGGCCGCGATGAACTGGTTCGGCGGCAGCGCCCGGATGTATTCGCCGTTGAACGCTCGCAGCTTCTTGACGTCGAAAAAGGCCGGCGAGGCGTTGACGTCCTCGATACGGAACTCGCGCTCGATCACGTCCCAGGGCACGATCTCCCTGTCGCCGGACGGGGCCCAGCCGAGCAGCATCAGGTAATTGCGCATCGCATCGGCCAGGAAGCCTTCGGCCTGGTAGTCCTCGAGCGCGACCTTGTCACGGCGCTTGGACAGCTTCTGCCGCTTCTCGTTGACGATCACCGGCACATGCGCCCAGACCGGCGGCGCCGCGCCCAGCGCCTCCCACAGCAACTGCTGCTTGGGCGCGTTGGACAGGTGCTCCTCGCCGCGGACGACGTGCGTGATGCCCTGGGAGATGTCGTCGACCGCGTTGGCCAGCAAGAACGTCACCGAGCCGTCCGCGCGGGCGATGACGAAGTCTTCCAGCACGGCGTTGTCGAAGACCGGCTTGCCGCGGATCAGGTCGACCACCGTCGTCCTGCCCTCATCCGGGGTGCGGAACCTGGTGGCGCGCAGCGGCCCCGGCCCGAGCCCACGGTCGCGGCAAAATCCGTCGTAGCCCTTGTGCTGGTCGCCGGTGCGGGCGATGACGTTCTCGCGCGTGCACTCACAGTAGTACGCCAGGCCGGCGGCCCGCAGCCGCTCGACGGCCGCCCGGTGCGCGTCGGCGTTGGCGGACTGGAAGTACGGGCCCTCGTACTGCTCACCATCGATGCCGAGCCACGAAAGCGCCCGGATGATCCCCTCGGTCCACTCCGGCTTGTTGCGGGAGGCGTCGGTGTCTTCGATCCGCAGCACCAGCGTGCCGCCCGACTGCCGGGCGATCACCCAGTTGAACAGCGCGGACCTGGCGCCGCCGACGTGGAACATGCCGGTCGGTGACGGCGCGAAACGCAACCGGGGCTGGGAAGGCGCAGCAGACATGGCCTTCAGCCTAGAGCCTGTTCGACGGGCTCATCACCGACTACCCGGACCGGCTGCGCCGGTGCTCGCCGCACGCGGCTTCCGGCTGCCCAGGGCCTACCGCCCGGATCACCGCGGGCCCGCCTGACCGGGAGCCCGGACCGGGGACCTCAGGATCTACCGGATCTCGTCCGCCTGGGCCCTAACCGAGAGCCGTCCCGGCTGGCCTGGCGGCGCCTGCGCAGTCCCCACAGCCGGCGCCCCGCCGACGGTGCCACGGTGTCCGCTGTGAGGCCTCGCGTGGACGGTTCGGTCGCCGGCGCCCGCACGCACACCACGGTCGTACGGGCGTGGCGCAGGCAATAGCGATGCGCGGAGGGGGTCAGCAGGCGGGAGAGGGGCCCGCGGTCGCTCCGTCCGACAACGAGGACGTCGCCGTCGCGGGCGAGGCGAACCAAGGTCTCGCCCGGTTCGCCCACGAGCGACATGGCGATCATCCGGATGCCGGCGGGCGCGCCGCCGGCCACCTCCTCGAGCAGCGCGCCGATCACCGCGGCTCCCTCCGCCTTGACGTCGGCGCAGTCGCGCGGCAGCGGCACCCCGGCGGCGCGGGATACGTACTGCGGAAAGGCGGCCACGTGGGCGACGAGGAGCGGCATGCCACGCAGCCGCGCCTCTCCGATCGCCCAGGCGAGCGCCCAGCGCGCGACGGGCGAGTCGTCGACTCCAACGACGACGCGCGGCCCCTCGTTCGCCGGCTCGCGCACAGTGCTCTCCTTTGAGGTGGGTGTCTCATACATTCCCCCACGCGAGGCCGTGACGGAAGGGTCCCGGGGCAGGTGGTTCGCCCAGGGCGGGCGATTGCCGACAAAGGTGTGAGAATAGTGTGGTTTCGTGTTGAGTTCTGTGCGACGGCGGTGGACCAATAGATGAAGCGCACGGTCAGCCACCTCGCCGACGGCCGCGAAATCATTTACTTCGACGAGCGCGACGACGCCGTGCGGGATCGGCCGGACCGGCGCGAGTTGCCCGCCCCGCCGTTCGCCTCCGAGCTGCGTCACGACCCGCTCCTCGAAGAGTGGGTCGCGGTCGCCGCGCATCGGCAGGGCCGTACGTTCCTGCCGCCGGCCGATGAGTGCCCGCTGTGCCCGTCCACCCCCGAGCGAGCTACCGAGATCCCGGCCTACGACTACCAGGTCGCCGTCTTCGAGAACCGCTTCCCCTCCTTCAGCCACCGCGGCGGGCGGGGCCGCTGCGAGGTGGTCTGCTTCACCTCTGACCACTCGTCCTCGTTCGCCTCGCTGTCGCCCGCGCAGGTGCGCCTGGTGGTCGAGGCCTGGGCCGACCGGACCGCCGAGTTGTCCACGCTGCCGGGCGTCAAGCAGGTCTTCTGCTTTGAGAACAGGGGCGAGGAGATCGGGGTGACGCTGCATCACGCGCACGGCCAGATCTATGGCTACCCTTTCGTCACCCCGGTGACGGCCCGGATGCTCGCCGCGGCCGAACGCCACCGCGCGCGCTCGGGCGGCGATCTGTTCGCCGACGTCCTCGCCGGCGAACGCGCCGACCGCGTACGGATCATCGGAGTCAACGAGCACTGGACCGCGTTCGTGCCCAAGGCGGCGCGCTGGCCGTTCGAGATCCACCTGTATCCGCACCGGCACGTGCCGGACCTGCCGGCGCTGACCGTGGCCGAGCGCACGGCGTTCGGCCCGCTGTATCTCGATGTGCTGCGCCGCCTCGACGGCGTCTACGGGCTGTCCATGCCGTACGTCTCAGGATGGTTCCAGGCGCCCGTCGCCGCCCACGCGCCGGCCGCGCGCGACCTGTTCCGGGTGCACCTGCGGCTGTTCAGCATCCGCAGAGCCCCGGGCAAGCTGAAGTACCTGGCCGGCTCGGAGTCGGCGATGGGCGCGTTCATCAACGACATCCGGCCAGAGGACGCCGCAAAGATGCTCAACGCGGCCCCGGCCGGCGGTAGTCGAGGAATGTCGCCGCGGACATAGCCCGGCTCGTGATCGCGCGGCTACGGTCCGGAAGCACACCATGAGCATCCCGAGGGAGAGTGCGATGGACCGGGTTCCCGGCTGCGGCGAGTGTTCGTGTTCGGATCAGACGCAACAGGTCTCCACCGGGCTCGCGGCCGCGGCCCGTAAAGACCGCGGCTGACCGTTCGACCGGATGACGCGATGACCCCGGCAACGCGGCCGACGCCGGCGACGGCCGGCCGCGGCCGCGGCCTCCGCGCGTGACCGGGACTCGGACCGGACCGGGTCACTCGCCGAGGCCGTCGAAATGCGGCGGCGCCTGCGGCCGCAGGCCGTCGACGGCCGCCCGCAGCGCCAGGATGCGTCGCTCCAACTCGCCGACGGTCGGCGTGATCTCGGCAGGTGCCTGCTCGGCGACCGTGTACACCTGACTCTCGACGGCGGCCAGCGCGCTGCCCAGCAGGACCGACTGGGAGCGCAACAGGGCCGCCTGCTCCTGGAGCTGTCGCGTCTTGTTGTACAGCTCGACGAACACCGAGACCTTCGCCCGCAGCACCCAGGGGTCGAAGGGCTTGGCGATGAAGTCGACGGCACCGGCGGCATAGCCGCGGAACGCGTAATCCGGGTCGCTGTTCACCGCGGTCAGGAAGATGATCGGGACGTCACGGGTCTTCCTGCGCCGTTTGATGTCCTGAGCCGTCTCGAAGCCGTCCATCCCCGGCATCACGATGTCGAGCAGGATCACGGCGTATTCGTCGGTCAGCAGCGCCTTGAGGGCTTCCTCGCCCGATCGCGCGCGTACGAGCTCCTGGTCGAGGGAGCTCAGGATGGCCTCGAGTGCGACGAGGTTCTCCTCGCGGTCGTCGACGAGCAGGATCTTCGCCTTTTCTTGTCTGTCTGGAACCTGCACTCGCTGTAGCTTATTCAAAGCCCCGGCATCCGAAACGCGCGCCCCGCAGGCCCGCGCGCCGCTCGGAAGGGCACGGAAGGCTTTGAATCAGCCCCCTCCCCTCTGCAGCCGGTTCCGCATGACGTCGAGGAGATGCTCGACGTCAACGGGCTTTGGCACGTAGTCCGACGCGCCCGCGGCCATGCTCTTCTCGCGGTCGCCCTTCATCACCTTGGCGGTGATGACGATGATGGGCAGCTCGCTGAACTGCGGCATCTTGCGGATGGTCTCGGTCGTCGCGTACCCGTCCAGCTCCGGCATCATGATGTCCATGAGCACCAGCGCGGTGTCGGGGTTGCGTTGGAGCACGTCGATACCGGACCTGCCGTTCTCCGCGTAGATGACGTCCATACCGTAACCCTCGAGCACGCTCGTGAGCGCGAAGACGTTGCGGACGTCGTCATCGACGATGAGCACTTTGCGTCCGGACAACGTCGCGTCGACCTGGTTCTCCTCGCCGACGTGCGCGGCGTCGGCGAACAGCGGCGGCCCCTCCAGGCGGGCCCGGGTGAGGGCATGGCCATCGTCGGCCGGCCGCCTGCCGGCGTCGCCGTCGTCGTAGGCGGCCGGCAGGATCAGCGTGAACGTGCTGCCCTCGCCGGGTTGGCTGGCGGCCTGGATCTCGCCGCCGAGCAGCCGGGCGATGTCACGGCTGATCGACAGGCCGAGGCCGGTGCCGCCATAACGCCTGCTGGTGGTGCCGTCGGCCTGCTGGAACGCCTCGAAGATGATCTCGAGCTTGTCCTCGCTGATGCCGATGCCGGTGTCGGTGACAGAAAAGGCGATCGTGCCGGGCGAGGTGCCGCGCGTGATGTCGAGGAACACGGCGCCGTCTGAGGTGAACTTGACGGCGTTGGACAGCAGGTTGCGCAGCACCTGCTGCAGCCGCTGCTCGTCGGCGAGCAGCGTCTCCGGCACGTTGGGCGCCACCCGCACGTCGAAGTCGAGCCCCTTGTCGGCCGACATCGGCCGGAACGTGGCCTCCACGTAGTCGACCAGCTTGCCCAGCGCGAGGCGCTGCGGCCGCACCTCCAGCTTGCCCGCCTCCACCTTGGACAGGTCGAGGATGTCGTTGATCAGCTGGAGCAGGTCGGTGCCCGAATCGTAGATCGTCTTGGCGAACTCCACCTGCTTGGACGTGAGGTTGCCGCTGGGGTTTTCCGACAGCAGCTTCGCCAGCACCAGCAGGCTGTTCAGCGGCGTGCGCAACTCGTGCGACATATTGGCGACGAACTCCGACTTATAACGCGACGAGGTCGCCAGCTCCTCGGCGCGCTCCTCGAGGGTGCGGCGGGCCTGCTCGATCTGGAAGTTCTGAATCTCGATCGCGCGGTTCTGCTTGGCCAGCAGCGCCGCCTTGTCCTCCAGCTCGGCGTTGGAGCGGCGCAGTTCCGCCTGGCCGCGCTGCAGCTCGTCGGACCTCTCCTGCAGCTCCTGGGTGAGCCGTTGCGACTCGGCGAGCAGCGCCTCGGTGCGCGAGTTGGCCAGGATGGCGTTGATCGTGACGCCG
>CALAED010000383.1 GCA_937891035.1 uncultured Thermomonosporaceae bacterium
GTAGTTGTCTTTGCCGCCTAGGAAGTAGTTCCACACCCGCGCCGTATGCGGCACCGTCGTGTCGAGCTTCGAAACTCGATCCCCGTTCGGATCGGCAGCGGCCCCGGTCACGCGACCAACTCCTCGTTACATCGCGGCACACCGCCCGCTGGGACGGCGGGCGGGCGGACAGTCAAGTCCATCCAGAAGGTGAAACCGAGTCGCATACTAGTCCGCCGACCGAACGGGCCGTGCTTCGGCGCCTGCTCCGCTTAGGCCGTGCCGAAGTCGGGGATGGTGAGCGAACCGTCAGCGGCGAGCGTGAAGCCGGGATTGTGTGCGATCTCCCAGGCGTGGCCGTCCGGATCGGTGAAGACACCGGAGTAAAAGCCGATGGCGTTGGTGGCCGCGGCCTTGGTGATGGTCGCGCCGGCCCGTTGCGCGGCCGCGAGCAACTCGTCGACCTCGGCGTCGGAGCGCACGTTCTGCGCCAAGGCGATCCCGCCGAAGCCGGCCGCCGCCTCGTCGGGCAGCCCGCAGTCACGGGCGAGCTTGTCGCGGCCCCACAGCACCAGGGCCAGCCCGCCCGCCTGGAAGAAGACGGTCTCTTCCACCTCTTGCCCGCGCCAGCCCAGGGCTTCGTAGAAGGCACGGGAGCGCGCCACATCGGAAACCCCAAGCGTGACCAGACTGATGCGCTGTTCCATGCCAGGACAGTAACGGAGCCCGCGGGGTTCGACCGGCCACGGCGCCCGGCGCCGGTCATACCTTGGAGGCGTTTCGTTCGGCGGCGATACTGACCATGGCCACCTCGTGACCGTGCGACGAACCCGCGGTGAGTGATAGGGCGGTGCCCACGTGAAGGTCTATGTGCTCCACGAGAATCCGGACTGGTATCCGCCGTTCGCCACGGCGTTCGACGCCGAAGGCGTCGAACATGAGCAGTGGCTGCTCGGGGACGGTCCCCTGGACCTGGACGCCGTGCCCCCGCCCGGCGTGTATTGGTCCCGGATGAGCGCCTCGTCGCACACCCGCGGCAACGTGTTCGCCAAGGACCACGCACGGGCGGTGCTCGGCTGGCTGGAGTCGCACGGCCGCCGTGTGGTCGGCGGCCGGCGCGTGCTGGAGCTGGAGGTGAGCAAGACCGAACAGCACGCCGCGTTGCGCGCCGCCGGCTTCGACGTGCCGCGGACGATCGCGGTGACGGGCAGCGGCGAGCTGGTGAGCGCCGCCGGAAAGCTGCCCGTGCCGTTCATCACCAAACACAACCAGGGCGGCAAGGGGCTCGGGGTGCGCCGGTTCGAGTCGGTCGAGGCGTTCGCCGCGCATCTCGACTCGCCCGACTACGTGGCACCGGTCGACGGGATCACGCTGCTGCAGGAATACGTGCCGCCGGCCGAGCCGTACGTCACTCGGGTCGAGGTGGTCGGCGGCGAGTACGTGTACGCCATCACCGCCGACATCGCGCGGGGCGGGTTCGAGCTGTGCCCGGCCGACGCGTGCGCGCTCGACGCCCGGCCCTCGGCGGCCGGCGCCGCGACCGCCGAGGACGCGCTGCGCGCGGGGTTTGACGATCATCCGATCGTCGGCCGCTACCTCGACTTCGCGCACCGGCACGGCATCGAGATCGGGGGGTTCGAGTTCATCGAGACCGCCGACGGCCGGCTGGTCACCTACGACGTCAACACCACCACCAACTACAACGCCGAGGTGGAGGCGGTCGCGCCGCGCTCGGCGGCGCGCCAGGTCGCCCGCTTCCTGGGCGGACTGCTCGGGACGGAGCGCCGATGAGGTTCGGGTACTGGATGCCGATCTTCGGCGGCTGGCTGCGCAACGTATCCGACGAGGGCATGAGCATCGCCTGGCCGTACATCCGTGACCTGGCGGTGGACGCTGAGCGACATGGCTTCGACCTGACCCTGATCGCGGAGTTGAACCTCAACGACATCAAGGGCCATCGGGCGGGGGCGCTGGACTGCTGGACGCTGGCGCCGGCGGTGGCCGCGGTCACCCAGACGGTGGAGCTGATGCTCGCGGTCCGGCCCAACTACCACTCGCCGGCGCAGACCGCCAAGGCGATCTCGACGCTGGACACGATCGCGCCGGGGCGGGTGAGCCTCAACGTCGTCTCCTCGTGGTGGAAGGACGAGGCGTCGCAGTACGGCGCCCCGTTCGACGTCCACGACGCGCGCTACGCCCGGACCCGGGAATGGCTGGAGGTGCTCGGCAGGTTGCTTCGCGAGGAGACCGTGACCCACCACGGCACCCTGTACCACTTCGAGGGCGCCGTGATGGAGCCGAAGCCGTCGCGGCAACCCGCCGTCTACATGGGCGGGGAGTCGCCCACGGCGAAAGAGGTCATCTCGGCCTATGGCGACGCGTACGTGATGCATGGCGATCCCCCCGAGGTCATCGCGACCAAGGTGTCGGACATGAACGCGCGACGTTCCGCGCTCGGCCTGCCGCCGCTGCGGTTCGGCGTGTCCGGCTACGTCATCTGCCGGGACACCGAAGAGGCGGCGCGGGCCGAGTTGTCCCGGATCTTGGACGTGCACGCGTCGCCGGAGGCGTACGCCTCCTACCGCGACTTCATCGCGGGGTCGCACCTGGAGTCGGAGGTGACGCTGCGGGAATACAGCGTCTCCAACCGGGGACTGCGGGCCGGTCTGATCGGCACCCCGGCCCAGATCATCGACCGCATCCGCGCCTACGAGGACGCCGGAGTCGATCTCATGCTCCTGCAGTTCTCCCCGCAGCACGAAGAGATGGCGCGCTTCGGCCGCGACGTCATCGGCCACTACCAGCAGCACGGATGAGCGGTCGGTCATTCGGCGCGGGCGAGGCGGCGCCGGCGCCCCTATACTGCGGGGTCTGTCTTTTGGGAGTCTGCGGTGGCCGTGCGTAGTGACGATTTCTTCCGCATTGTGGACGCGCTCGTCGACGTAGAGCAGGTGGAGGGCGAGAGGTATACGTCCTTCAGCGTGCGCGGCACCCGGTTCGGCTACTACTGGCCGCGAACGCAGACCGTCGGCTTGAAGCAGACCATCTCCGAGCAAAAGGCGCTGGTATCGGAACGGCCGGACGTGTTCGAGGAGCAGTTCACCTCCGGCGGTTTCGGCTGGGTGGTGGTCTACCTGGCGGGCATCGACCTCGACGAGCTGTCGGAGTTGGTCTTCGAGGCTTGGCGGTTGTCCGCCCCCGTGGGCCTGATCGCCGAGGTCCCCGACCGGCCACCGCGCGCCCGACGATGACCTCGACGGGAGCCTTGTCAGGGGTGGAGGGTGGCTTGGCCGATGATGCGGATGCCGGTGTGGTCGCCGAGTTGCGGGGTGACGGGGTCTGCCACGCGGATGTTGACGGGGACATTGAGATGGTCGACAGCGAGGGTGATCATGGCGTCATGGCCGTAGTAGCGGACATCGGTCACGGTGCCACGGGGTGTGTTGGCAGTGGGCTCGGTGAGTTCGAGCTGTTCCGGCCGGAGCAGAACGGTGCCCTGGCGGGGCGTGTCCGCGGTGGTACCGCTGGGGGTGCGAAGTTGAACGGTGCCGAGAGCGGTGGTCGCCGTTCCGTTCACCGCGGTGGCGGGCAGCAGGATGGCGTCGCCGACAAAGCCGGCGATCCAGGAGTCCATGGGGTGACGGTAGACGTCCTGCGGGGTGCCGCACTGGGCGATCCGGCCGTTGCGGACGACAGCGACCAAGTCGGCCGTGGAGAGGGCTTCCTGCTGGTCATGGGTGACGAGCAGGGCGGTGGCGCCGGTGGCGCGCAGCGCCGCGCGGACGTCGGCGCGGACGTCGGCGCGCAGGGCGCTGTCCAATGCGTTGAACGGTTCGTCGAGCAAGACCAGCGCCGGTCGGGGGGCGAGCGCGCGGGCCAAGGCGACGCGCTGTTGCTGGCCGCCGGATAGTTCATGGGGCATCCGATCGCCATATCCGGCGAGGCCCACCAGATCCAACAGCTCGTCCGTTCGTTGCCGCCGCCCGGCGCGGTCGGTCAGGCCGAAGGCGACGTTGCGGGCCACGCTCAGGTGTGGGAAGAGCGCACCTTCTTGGGGGACGATGCCGATGCGGCGTTGCTCGGGTGGCAGTTGGATGCCGGGACCGCTGAGCACGCGCCCGCCAACGGTGACCGTCCCCGCGTCGGGCCGCAGGAACCCGGCGATGATGCGGAGCAGAGTGGTCTTGCCACACCCGGAAGGGCCGAGCACGGCCGCGAGCGAGCCGCTTGGCACGGTCAGATCCAGCCCGCACAGCACTGTCGAGCCCGGGTCGTAGGCCTTGGTCAGGCCCGTGATCTGCAGTTCGGTCATGTGCGGTGCCTCCCGAGAAGATACGACGGGACTGCGGCGAGCACGATCAGTGCCGCGGCATATGGCGCGGCGGCGGCGAAGGCGCCGACGCCGGTCTCCGTCCACAGACGCGTGGCGAGAGTGTCCATGCCGGTGGGGCGGAGCAGCAACGTGGCGGGCAGTTCCTTCATGCAGACCACGAAGGTCAGCGCGGCACCGGCCGCCACGCCCGGCGCGGCCAGCGGCACGGTCACCTCGCGCAGAACACGCAGCGGGCGGCGGCCGAGGGAGCGGGCGACGCTCTCCAGGACCGGCGGTGCTTGCAGGATGGCGGCACGGATGGCCGCTACCGCGACCGGCAAGAACAGCACCGCATAGGCACCGACGAGCAGCGGCAGTTCCTGATAGAGCGGGTAGGCGTAGCGCGCCGCGAAAAAGACCAACGAGAGGGCGACGGTGATGCCGGGCAGGGCGTGGCCGGCGTAGGCGGCCTGTTCCAGCAGATGGGCGGTCCGCCCCCGGTAACGGGCGGCGACCGCACCCACCGGCAGCGCCAACACGGTGGTCAGCGCGGCCCCGGCCGCCGCCACCCCGAGGGTGACGCCGGCGGTGTGCGCGAGCCTGGCGGGGTCCCAGGTCGCCGAGTTCCCGGCGGCCAGCCAGTAGCCGAGGGCGCCCAGCGGAAACACCACGGCGGCGGCGGTGACCGCGCCGCACCAGGCGAGCGCGGGAACAGCGGCACGCCCCAGTGAGTGCGAGGCCACGCGACGGGCGGCGCCGCCGCCCACTCTGAAGTGGCCGGCCCGCCCTCGGGTGCGAACCTCCAAAGCGACCAGCGTCACGGTCATCAACACCAGCACGACGCTGAGCGCGGCGGCCGGCGTACGGTCGAAGCTGGCCTGGTAGGAGGTGTAGATGCCGCGGGTGAAGGTGTCGTAGCGCATCAGCGACACCGCACCGAAGTCCGACAGCACGTACAGCACCACCAGCAGCCCGCCGCCGGCCGCCGCCGGCCGCACCTGGAGGAGCGTGACGCGCAGGAAGGTGCGGACCGGCCCGATCCCGAGTGAACGCGACACCTCCTCGTGCGCGGGGTCGATTCCGCGCAGGGTCGCGGCGACCGGCAGGTACACGTAGGGGAAACTGACCAGGGTCAACGCGACCGCTGATCCGACGAAGCCGGCGAGTCCCGGGATCGCCGATTGCCAGGCGAACGCCGCTACGTAGCTGGGGATGGCCAGCGGCAGCGTCGCAAGAACGGACCAGACAGCCGCGCCGGGCAGGGTGGTGCGCGCGGTCAACCAGGCCAGCGAGATGCCCAGCAGCAGGCAGGCCGACACCACCACGGTGGCGAGCCCCAAACTGCGGCCGAGCAGCAAAACGGTGTGTTCGGTGGTGACGATCCCCCAGGCGTAGCCGAGCCCTCGTTCCAGGGCGCGGACGGCGAGGTAGGCGAGCGGCAACAACGCGAGCGCCCCGGCCAGGCAGGCCGGTAGCAGCAGCGTCCGCGGCGCGCGCTCCGGCGTCACCTACTCACACCATCCCGGCTTCGCGAAGCATCGTCAGGGTCTGCTGCAGTGATTCGAGCCTGCTCAGGTCGATCTTGGGGGCCTTGAGCGAGTCCAGCGGTGGCAGGTCGGGTACGGTGCTGGTGACCCCGGACGCCAGCGGGTACTCCTTGGTCTCGTCGGCGAAGTAGCTCTGTGACTCCTTCGACAGCAGGAAGTCCACGGCCTTGTCCGCGGTGGAGCGGTGCTCGCTTCCGTTGAGTATTCCCACACCCGCGACGTTGATCAGCGCGCCCGGATCGCCGCCGGGCAGGAATCGCAGCTTGGCGACCACGTTGCCCGCGCCCTTCTCGGCGACCTTCTCATACCAGTAGTAGTGGTTGATCAGCCCGATCGAGACCTGCCCGGCGTCCACCGCGTCGAGCACGTTGATGTTGTTGCCATAGGCCTTGGGATTGTTGGCCTTCAGGCCCCGGAGCCAGGTCCGGGTGGCGTCCTCGCCTTCGAGAACGCGCATGGCGGTGACGAACGCCTGGAAGGAGGCGTTGGTGGGCGCGTAGCCGATCTTGTCTTTCCACTCCGGTTTGACGAGGTCGTGGACGCTGTCGGGCACGTTCGGGACTTTGTCGGGGTGGTAGGCGAGGACCCGGACGCGTCCGGACACGCCGATCCAGTCGTTGGCCCGCGACCGGTACTGTGGGGCCACCTTGTCGAGAGTCGGTTGCCGGAGCCGTTGCAGCCGCCCCTGCTTGGACAGCGCGCCGAGGGCCCCCGCGTCCTGCGACAAGAACAGGTCGGCCGCCGTCTTGTCGCCTTCCTCGAGTAGCTGCGCGGCCAACTCGGCGCTGTCGCCGTAGCGGACCTCGACACTGGTGCCCAGGGACTTTTCGAGCCTGTCCAGCAAGGGTTTGACGAGTGCCTCGTTGCGGCCCGAATAGATGACGAGACCGGCCTCATCGGCGAAGAAACCGCAAGCGGTCGCGGTCGGAAGCAGCATGACGGCCGCTGCGAGCGCTGAGACGTAAGGGGCCAGCAGGTGTCGCATGGATGCCTTCCCGCACAGTGAGACCTCGTCATTAGGTAAAGCTAACCTAAGAGTTAAGCATGCTCGACCGTCAGGGATCAACGTTTGTTTTTAGGTTAGCCTTACTTAAGATGCTGTGCGTGAGCCCTCGCACTCAAGCGCCGAAGTCAGTGGCGTTCGTCAGTGAGTTGGCGGTCCATGGAGATGCGACGGCCGTGATCACCTCAGCAGGCGTCCTGTCCTACCGCGAACTCGCCGCACGGGTGACCGAGACCGCCGAGCGCCTTGCCGGGGAGCGACGGCTGATCCTGCTGGCCGGCGCCAATACGGTGGAATCCTTGGTGGCCTATCTCGGCGCGATGGCGGCCGGTCATGCTGTCCTGCTGGTCGCGCCCGATCGCGCCGGACCCGGGCAGCCGTTGGTCACCACCTATGATCCCGACATCGTGGTGTCGCCGGGCGGCGTCATCGACGAACGCCGTACGGTTTCCGCGCACGCCATGCACCCGGATCTCGCGCTGCTGTTGAGCACATCGGGCTCGACGGGCTCGCCGAAGCTGGTGCGGCTCTCACATGAGAATCTGCAGGCCAACGCGGAATCTATCGCCGAATATCTGGATATTAGGGGCAGCGACCGCGCCGCCACGACCCTGCCCATTCACTACTGCTACGGCCTGTCGGTGATCCATAGTCATCTGTCGCGCGGGGCGGCCTTGATCGTCACCGAGCGCTCGATAGCCGACCCCGGCTTCTGGGAGCTTTTCCGCGCCGCGCGGGGCACGACTTTCGCCGGCGTTCCCTACACCTTCGATCTACTCGACCGAGTGGGCTTCGATGCGATGCGGCTGCCACACCTGCGATACATCACCCAGGCGGGTGGCCGGCTGCCGCCGGACCAAGTGGTTCGCTATGCGGAGATGGGCCGACAGCGCGGTTGGGACTTGGTCGTCATGTACGGCCAGACCGAGGCGACCGCACGCATGGCCTACCTGCCACCGCACCTCACCGCCCGTCACCCGCAAGCGATCGGCGTGCCGATTCCAGGTGGCTCTCTTCGGCTCGAGCCGGTTCCCGACTGCCCCGACCCCGACACCGGTGAGCTGATCTACTCGGGACCAAACGTCATGCTCGGCTATGCCGACGGCCCATCCGACCTCGACCGTGGTAGGACCGTACACGAGTTGCACACCGGCGACATCGCGCGGCGCACCCCGGCCGGACTGTATGAGGTGGTGGGGCGACGCGGCGGGTTCGTGAAGATCTTCGGCTTGCGGATCGACGTGCGGCGCGTCGAGGAAATGCTCGCCGGGCACGGCCTCGCCGCCGGCTGCACCGGCGCGGATGATGTGCTGATCGTGGCCGTGGCCGGTGACGCCGATGCCCGGCGCGCCCGCAAGCTGGTGGCGGCCCAGTGCGGTTTGCCGAGCCGGGCCGTCCACGTGCGAATCGTCACCGAGTTGCCGCGCCTGGCCACCGGCAAGCTCGACTACCAGGCCATACGGGAACTTGCCCGGTCCACGCCCAAGCAAAAAACGGACCGGCCGGAGCCGCCCGAGACGGACGCGGATCTGTGCCGCCTCTACGCACAGGTCCTCGACAGAACCGACGTCACCCCAGGCAGCAGTTTCGTCAGCCTTGGTGGCGACTCGCTGTCATATGTCGAGATGTCGGTAAAACTCGAGGCGGCGCTGGGACATCTCCCACCTGACTGGCATACGTTGCCCATCCGCGACCTCAACCGGCCGGTGCGGCGACCCAAGCGGTGGAACAGCAGGCGAACGCTGGAGACCGGCGTCGCGCTGCGCGCCGTCGCGATCGTGCTCATTGTGGGTTCACATCTCCCGATCTTCATGATCAAAGGTGGCGCCCACGTGCT
>CALAED010000384.1 GCA_937891035.1 uncultured Thermomonosporaceae bacterium
GGGTCGCCGGCGGCGGCCAGCTCCGCGTCGGCCGCGGCCTCGGCCTCCTCTCGCTCGGCGACCGCCGCCGCCAGCCGCTCCGCCTCCTCGGCCGCCCGCCGGATGCGATCGGCGAGCTCGCTCACGCCGGCCGGCAGCGCGAGCGCGGTCAGCGCCGCCAGCTGCCGCCGGGCGGTGGCCAGCTCGGCCCGCGACCCGGCCAGCTCGTCCTCATAGCGCGTCAGGTCGGCCAGCGAGGACCGCACGGTCTCGGCCAGGGCGGCCAGGGTCGCGTGCCGCTGGGCGGCGCGCCGCTCCGCGGCCTCGTCGGCTTCGGACAGTGCCGCCAGCTGGTCGCGCGCCAGCGCGACGGTACGGCGGGCGGCCTCCTCCTCGACGGCGGCCCGCCGGCGGACCTGTTCGTATACGCCGGCGTCGAGGAGCCGGACGAGCAGGTCCTGGCGTTCGCGCGGCGGCGCGTGCAGGAACTCGGCGAAGCGGTCCTGCGGCACCACGACGCTTTGCACGAAGTACTTGTACGGCAGCCCGACGATGTCCTGGACCGCCGGGGTGACGTCGTCGCCCTCGGCGATGGAGCGGATCGCGTCCTCCCAGGTGCCGCCGCCGGGCAGTTCGTCGAGCCGGGCCTCCCTGGTGCTGACCCGGCCCCTGCGGTCGCGGCCGAGCACCCGCACGGCCGCGTACCGGCGACCGGCGACCTCGAAGATGAGGCCGACCCGGCCGAACGCGGCCGACGGCGGCAGCGCGAGCGCCACCACGTTCTCCCTGCCCCAGCGCGGCACCGTGCCGTACAGCGCGAAGCAGATCGCGTCGATGATGGTGCTCTTGCCGGCTCCGGTGGGTCCGATCAGCGCGAAGTAGTCGGTCTCGGTGAAGTCGATCTCGGTGGGGCGCCGGAAGCTGCCGAAGTTCTCCATATGCACCAGGCATGGCAGCATCAGCCGTCCGCTCCCCCTTCGCCGGACGTGACCTCATCGAGCAGCCGATCGAACAGCGCGGTCAGCTCGTCGCCGCCGCCGTGGTCCGTCGCGGCGAGATAGTCGCGGAACAGGCCGCGCGGCCCGCGGTCGTGCCGTACCGCGGCGGCGTGCCGGCTGGGCGGCCGGAAGCGCTCGTCGATGTCGATGGACAGCGCGTCGGGCAGCAGATCGCGCACCGCCTCGGCCAGGCCGGGCCGCGGCCGCTCGGCCACGATCACCCGCAGCCACGCGCCTTCGAGGCCGGCGGCGCCGGCCGCCAGTTCGTCGAGGGAGCCGCGGACCGTGCGGAGCCGGCGCGCGGACGTGATCTCGGCCGCCCGCACCTGCGCCTCATCGCCCGGCGCCACCGTGACGATGAGCACTCCCGGACTGATCGTCTCGTCGCCGAAATCGACCGCGAGCGGGGATCCCGCGTACCACAGGGGGCACGGTCGCGGCAGGTGCTGGCGACGGTGCAGGTGGCCGAAGGCGGCGTACTGGATGGAGGCGGGGAACGTGCCGGGTTCGAGGTAGTAGGACATGACCGTCTGGGCCTCGCGTTCGCCGCCGCCGATCCGCCCGCCGCGCAGGGTGCCGTGCGCGGCGAGCAGGTTGACGGTGCCGGCGCCGAACCCCTCAGTCAGCGCGGCGACGAGCTCGGCCCACTTCAGGGCGTAGGCGATGCTGTGCTGGGGCGGGGTGCCGTGCAGCGCCTCGGCGGCGCGGACGGCGAAGCGATGCGACAAGAACGGCAGGACGGCGATCCGCGTCTCCTCGCCGGTCCTGGCGGTGAAGGAGACGACGCCGCCGTCGCCCGGTCCGCGGAAGGTGCCGACGATGTGGATGCCGACGGTGCCGAGCACCGGGCGGTAGACGTCGAGCAGGTGCGGGTTGTCGTGGTTTCCGGCGAGCACGATGATCTGCCGGTCGTCTTCGCGGAGCGCGAGCAGGGTGCGCATCACGAGCGACTGCGCGGCCGGCACGGGCGCGGCGGCGTCGAAGACGTCGCCGGCCACGATGACGACGTCCACGTCCTCGGCGCGGGCGATGTCGACGATCTCGCCGAGCACGGCGGTGTGCTCGTCCATGCGCGATCGGCCTTTGAGCACCTTGCCGACATGCCAGTCGGCAGTGTGCAGGATTCTCATGAGAGGCCCTCCGGCCTCAAGCAAAACAGAGGCGACGGAGGGCCGTATGAGGATTTCGACCGATCGGTGCTCCTAGACGTTGAAGATGCTGACTCCTCCGGGCCCGACGAGCAGGCCGAGCACGATGAGGATGATGCCCCAGAGCAGTTCGCGCCGGGCGAGAATGACATAGATACCGGCGATCACCATGATCACCGCGATGAGCAACAATAGGGTGTACATGCGGGTTGGCTACCCGCGGACCTAACGATAAACGGCATAGTGTAGACGGACTGCCGCTAAATAACGATTCGGTCGGTCCGTATCTTGGTGGCGCCGGGGGGCTCAGCGGTCGAGGCGGTAGATCCTGCGGGCGTTGTCGCCGCCGATCAAGTGGGCGATGCGTACCGCGTCGGGCAGCGACCATTCCCCGGCCCGGACCCGGTCGGCCAGCAGCGCGCCGAGCCCGCGCCGGAAATACAGCGCGCCCAGATGGCACAGCTCGGCCAAGCCATAGCAGTCGGTGCTGAACAGGTTTTTGTGGAACGGCGCCAGCTCGAGCGACTCGGCGAGCGGCGTGGCCGACGCGGCGGCCGTGTGGGTGACCGTAAGGCCGCAGTCGAGGTAGACGTGCGGGTAGACGGCGGCGAGATAGCCGGCCTCCCGGACGTACGGATAGCAGTGCAGCAACACGATGGGGACCGGCTGCGCGGCCCGCAGGAAGTCCGTCATCAGCACCGGGTTGGCGCGATGCAGGCGCAGGTCGGTGTCGCCCAGGCCGGTATGGAACTGGATGGGCAGCCCGTACTCCCTGGCCACCGCGAGCGCGGTCCACAGCGCGTGCCGCAGCAGGACCGGGTCGGCGAGCCGGGGCTCGACCCGATAGCCGGCGAACCAGGCAGCGGCGGCGGCGACCACCTCGCCCGGTTCCGGTGGCCAGGGATCGAAGTCGGCGAGGCGGGACTCGACGCGATAGCCGGCGAACCAGGCGGCCGCGGCGGCGACCACCTCGCCCGGCTCCGGCGGCCATGGGTCGAAGTCCAGGCCGCACCGGTAGGCGATGATCGTCTTGAGGCCGGCGGCGTCGCTCGCCCGCCGGAACAGCTCTTCGGCGAACTCCTCGGCGTAGGCCCCGGCGGCCGGGGCGCGCTCGGCGACCTCGCGGGCGACGCGCTCGATGCGCACGATCTCGTGCCCGCCCGCGCCGCCGCCCGCCGCCCCCATCTCCGCCGGCGACAGCAGGCCGCCCGCGGCCGGATCGGCGGTGGCGGGTGCGTCGAGCCCGGTGTCGACGCAAAAGACGCTGATGCCGGCCGCCCGCAACAGCCGCCGGTTCACCTCGTCCGGGCCGAGTTCGGCGCGGCGCGCCAGATAGTCCGCCGGCGGCGCGTGCGGCGGCAGGTCGAGCACCGGCGCGCACCAGCGCCGGATGGCAAGACCCACCGGAGTGTCGAAGTGCGTGGTGCCGGGCGGCGCCGCGAGCCCGCCCTCGACGATCAGCTGTTCGAACGCCGGCCGGCCGAGCGCGGCGCTGAGCACGCCATGGCAGTGGTGGTCGACGAGCGGCCGATCGAGTGCCTCGAGCAGTTCCGGCGCGATGCCCTGTGTCTTCACGTGGGTTCCGTGCCCCCTGCCCGCCCGCCGCCTGACCCAGGTGACCGATCGTAACCGAGGCCGGCCGCCTCGGTTACGATCGATCCGCTCGGGCCGAGAGTCTAGGTCGAGGCGGCGAGGTCGAGCTCCTTGACCTTGGGGTCGCCCTCGTCGGCGAAGTAGTCGTCGGTGCGGGTGGCGTCCGCGCCGTCCGGCGTCTTCATCGCCCGCAGCGCGAACGTGCCGAAGAAGGCCACCAGCAGGTTGATCGCGAGTGCGATCACGCCGACGTACACGGTGAGCCTGGTGTCGAGGCCGAGGTCGCTCAGCGGGTAGGCGGACCCGCCGAAGTGCTGCTTGCCGGTGGCCGGGTTGGGGATCCGGTACAGCATCCACAATCCGGCGGCCATGCCGCAGACCCAGCCGGCGATCAGCGCGCCCCGGTGGAACCAGCGGGTCAGCAGCCCGATCCCCACCGCCGGCAACGTCTGCAAGATGATCACTCCGCCGATCAGCTGCAGGTCGATGGAGAACTGCGGGTCGAGCGTCAAGATGACCAGGACCGCTCCGACCTTCACCACGAGCGAGGCCAGCTTGCTCACCGCGGCCTCTTCCGCGTCGGTGGCGGCCGGGTGGATGTACTCCTTGTAGATGTTGCGGGTGAACAGGTTGGCCGCGGCGATCGACATGATCGCCGCCGGTACCAGCGCGCCGATGCCGATGGCCGCGTAGGCCACCCCGGTGAACCAGTCGGGGAAGACGCGGTCGAAAAGCAACGGCACGACGGTGTTCGAGTCGACCTTGCCGTCGGTCGTGAGCGGCGTGATCCCCGCCGCGATCGCCATCGAGCAGCAGGCTGTAGGCGGGCAGCGCGGCCATGTTCCGCTTGATCACGTTGCGGTTCCTGGCGGCCAGGACGCCGGTCGCGCTGTGCGGATACAAGAACAGCGCCAGCGCCGAGCCCAGGGCCAGCATCGCGTAGTTGAGCTGGTTGTTGCTGTTCAGCAGCAGGGAGTCGGTGGCGAGCGGCGAGGAGGCGTACTTGTCCTGCGCCGCGTCGAAGATGTTCCCCCAGCCGCCGAGCCGGGTGGGGATGTAGAGGATCGCGACGATGATCACCAGATAGATCAGGATGTCCTTGGTGAAGGCGATCAACGCCGGCGCGCGCAGCCCGGACCGATAGGTGTAGGCGGCGAGGATCGCGAACGCGATGATGAGCGGCCAGTGCCCGTTCACGCCCATGGCCTTCAGCGTCGCCTGGATGCCGATCAGCTGCAGCGCGATGTACGGCATGGTCGCGACGATGCCGGTGATCGCGACGAGCAGGGCCAGCGTCGACGATCCGAACCGGGCCCGGACGAAGTCGGCGGGCGTCACGAAGCCGTGCACGTGCGACACCGACCACAGCCGGATCACGACGAGGAAGATCAGCGGGTAGGTGACGATCGTGTAGGGCACCGCGAAGAAGCCCGCAGCCCCGGCGCCGAACACCAGCGCGGGCACCGCCACGAAGGTGTAGGCCGTGTAGAGGTCACCGCCGATGAGGAACCAGGTGATCCAGGAGCCGAAATTGCGGCCGCCGAGGCCCCACTGGTCGAGGGAGTCGAGCTCGGCCCGGCGCCACCGCGCGGCGATGAAACCCATCCCGCTGACCAGGCCGAACAGGATGACGAAGATAGTGATCTCGGGGACGTGGTCGGACATCGTCAGCTCCCCTTCTTCGTCATCTGGTAGACGATGACGGTGGCGACGACGCCGAGGGCGATGTACGCCAGCTGCATCCAGTAGAAGAACGGGATCCCGGCCAACCGCGGTTCTGTGCGGTTGTACACGAAGGTCAGCAGCGGCACGATGACGGCGACGGCGAGCAGCCAGTTCCAGTAGCTGCGATCGCTTCTGTCGCCTCGCTCCTTCGTGCTGCCGCCAGGTGGTGTGGGGGTGGAGTTCTGCGGCGCCAACGAACCTCCCTCGTCGAGCCCCCGTTTCGGAAACCGGACACTGCGGAAAGCGACGGCAGCCTAGTGTGGCCTACGTCACGGCCGGGTCGCGAGTGCGGCACGACTCGATGCAGCGTTCCGCAGTGTGCGACATTGCGGCTCGAATGTATCCGTCTCCGGAAACCCCGACCAGAGCCGTTCACGTGCTCGCGGCCTACTGCTTCCGTGCGCACCGGCGAGCGGCGGCGAGCGGCGGCCCGGCGTCGCTGGCGGGGGGCGCGCCCGCGGAGTAGCCTCGTTCCCATCAT
Organism: uncultured Thermomonosporaceae bacterium; assembly: GCA_937891035.1. Taxonomy (GTDB): domain Bacteria; phylum Actinomycetota; class Actinomycetes; order Streptosporangiales; family Streptosporangiaceae; genus CALAED01. The sequence goes on from CALAED010000384.1 coordinate 5,925, forward strand.
GCGAACCAAGATCCGCACCTGGTGGTGGCGCCGCTGAGGCGGCGCCGGTTCGTGCGTGAACGACCATTCAGGCGACCGCCCTCACCCGGCGGTCGCTTTCGTATGCGCCGGCCGGGCCGAGGGCCCCGCGACACGAAATACCGAGGGGACCCGCCACAGATGAACGACGGCACGGCGGTGGCCGGACAGACCACCGAATACCTGACCGCCGGGGGCGTACGGATCGTGCGCACCGCCACCCGGGTCGATTCCGCGGACAAGTCCGACGTGCTTGACGGTCTCGTCGCGGCCGTGGGCGCCCGGCGCGGCGGCGTGCTGGCCTCGGGGATGGAGTACCCGGGACGCTACAGCCGCTGGCACATGGGGTACGCCGATCCGTGCCTGGAGATCGTCGCGCGCGGCCGGCGGCTCGCCGTGCACGCGTTGAACGAGCGCGGCCTGGTGCCGCTGGCGGCGGTCGCGGCGGCGATCCGCGGCACCGGCGAGGTGACGGCCGACGACGCCGATCTGGTCGAGGTGTTCATCGCGCCGGCCGAGGAGTTCTTCACCGAAGAGGAACGCAGCCGCCAGCCAACCGTCTTCACCGCGCTGCGCGCCATCGCCGACGTCTTCCGCTGCGCCGACCCGCATCTCGGGCTTTACGGGGCGTTCGGCTACGACCTGTCCCTGCAGTTCGAGCCGCTCCGGCTGCGCCACGTACGCCCCGCCGACCAGCGCGACTTGGTGCTGCACCTGCCCGACGAACTGGTCATCGTGGACCGCAAGCGGGAGACCTCGCACCGCATGTCGTATGAGTTCATCGTCGGCGACGCGAGCACGCGCGGGCTGCCGCGGCGGACCGAGCCGACCCCGGCGCGGCCCGCCGGCGAGCCGCCACCGCAGCCGGTGCCCGGCACGTACGCGCGGGTGGTCAGGGACGCGAAGGACAAGTTCATCCGCGGCGACCTGTTCGAGGTGACGCCGGGGCACGTGATGTACGGGCGCTGCGACTCGCCGTCGGCCTTCTTCGAACGGCTGCGGGAGACGAACCCGGCGCCGTATGAGTTCATGTTCAACCTCGGCGAGGGCGAGTTCCTCGTGGGGGCGTCGCCGGAGATGTTCGTCCGGGTGAGCGGCGATCGGGTGGAGACCTGCCCGATCGCCGGGACGATCCGGCGCGGCGCCGACGCCCTGGAGGACGCCGAGCAGATCAAGACGATCCTGCTGTCCCGCAAGGACGAGTCCGAGCTCACCATGTGCACCGACGTCGACCGCAACGACAAGTCCCGGATCTGCGTGCCGGGCACGATCAAGGTGCTCGGCCGCCGCCAGATCGAGATGTACTCGCGGCTGATCCACACGGTCGACCACATCGAAGGACGGCTACGGCCTGGCTTCGACGCGTTCGACGCCTTCCTCACCCACATGTGGGCGGTCACCGTCACCGGCGCGCCGAAGACCTGGGCGATGCAGTTCATCGAGGACCACGAGGACGCGCCGCGCCGCTGGTACGGCGGGGCGGTCGGGTTCGTCGGCTTCGACGGGTCGATGAACACCGGGCTCACCCTGCGCACCGCGCAGATCAAGGACGGGATCGCGGCGGTGCGGGCGGGCGCGACGCTGCTGTATGACTCCGATCCCGACGCCGAGGAGCGCGAGACCTATCTCAAGGCCGGGGCGCTGCTCGAGGCGCTCGAGTTCGCCCGGCGCGGTGCGGCGGCCCGCGCGGCGGGGACGGCGGGGACGGCGGCCGCGGCCGCGGCCGCCGGCGCGTCCGCGGCCGAGCGGGCCGGGGATGGCCTGACGGTCCTGCTGGTCGACCACGAGGATTCCTTCGTCAACACGCTGGCCGACTACTTCCGGCAGCACGGCGCGACCGTGACCACCGTGCGCCACGGCTTCCCCGAGCGCATGCTCGACGAGCCGCGGCCCGACCTGGTGGTGCTGTCCCCCGGCCCGGGCCGGCCGGCGGACTTCGACTGCGCGGCGCTGCTCACCGCGCTCGCGGCGCGGTCGCTGCCGGCGTTCGGGGTGTGCCTGGGGCTGCAGGCGATGGTCGAGCACGCGGGCGGCGAGCTCGCTTTGCTGCCCGAGCCGGCGCACGGCAAGCCGGGCAACGTCAAGATCACCGGCGGTGACCTGTTCGCCGGGTTGCCCGACGAGATCACCGCGGCGCGCTACCACTCGCTGCACGCCACCGCCGATCAGGCGCACGGCTACCAGGTCACCGCGCTGCTCGGGGACGTCGTGATGGCGATCGAGGACCCGGTCAGGCGGTGGTGGGCGGTGCAGTTCCACCCCGAGTCGATCCTCACCGCCGCCGGCCGGCACGGCCACCAGGTCATCGCCAACGTGCTCCGCCTCACCCGCGAACGCGGCCGAGGGTCGCACCCGGGCGCGGATCACTCCAGGTAGCGCGGGTTGGCGACGCGGAGCTTATCGCGGACGGACTCGATCAGCATGGCCCTGACCTCGGCGGCGCGGTCGTCGAGGTCGCCGGCCCTGATCGCCGCGGCCAGTTCCGCGTCGCCGCCGACGTCGAGGCGGGCGAGCCGCTCGGCGTGCGCGGCGGCCTGCGCCGGGCCGAGCGCCAGCTCGCGTTCCACCATGCTCAGCGCGTTGATCGCGACCCGGGCGTGGAACCTGACCCGGCCTTCGGTGGCGTCCAGGATGTCCCGTTCGAGGAACTCGCGGACGGCCGTGACCAGCTCCGCCGCGCTCGGCCGGTCGTGCGGCTGGGCCATGCGCTCCCCTCCCTC
>CALAED010000385.1 GCA_937891035.1 uncultured Thermomonosporaceae bacterium
CCTGCCGTACCTGCCCGGCAGCGGCGGCGTCGGCGGGCCGGAAGACGCGAACGCCCAGCCAGGCGTACACCGCGGCGGCCGCGAGCAGGCCCGCGTCCGCGGGCGCGGCGGCCCGGCCGGACGTGGTTGCGGTTTCGGCGAGTGCCGTGGGGGCGGCGGTTTCGGCGGGCAGGGCGGCCAAGGTGACGAGGACCGCGTGCCCGGAGGCCACGCACTCCGCGACCCGGTCCGCCGCCGGCATGGTCCCGGCGTCGACGATGATGCCGTCGGCCCGTACGCCCGCGGCCATCGCCCGTTCCGGATCGGCGCACACGAGGGCGGATCCGGTGGCCGCGGCCGCGGCGGCCAGCCGATCGCCGAGCAGCGGAGCGGCGTCCGGCGCGATATCGTGCCACAGCACGAGGTCACCCGGATGGAAGACTTGGTGCCCGAGGCGCAACTCCATGCCTCGATCGTGGCACGATCGGCGTAGGGACGTCGCAGAGCGCAGGGAGCCTTGATCGTGATTGTCGCCATCGCCCTGGCCGCCTTGGCCGTGGTGGTCGCGGTCGTCGTGCTCGCCTCTGGCATGGGCGGAGAGCTGGCGGACACCCACCCGGATCATCCGCCGCTGCCGTTGCCGGACAACCGGCCGATCGCGGGCACCGACGCGGCGCTGCTCAGGCTGCCGCTGGGCGTGTGGGGCTACCACACCCGCGTCACGGACGAGGCGCTGCGCCGGTTGTCCTACGCGCTGACCGAGCGCGACACCCGTATCGCGATCTTGGAACAGCAGGCCGCGGAGCTTCGGCAGAAGCTGGAGTCGATGCAGGCCGCCGACGCCGGTCCGCGTACGGCCGCCGGCGCCTGGGATCCGGCCGACGAGGGCGACGCGGCCTGGACGCCGCCGTCGGCCGACTCACTTGAGCTCGAATCACACGTCGAGCGGCAGCGCCTCGAGACCGGACGGCCGGGGGCCGGAGGCACAGAGGGCGGGTCGCGCGCGGCCTCGGATGGCCGGGAATGAGCCGAGCGGCCGAGGCGGTTCGCGGCGAGGACGGGCTCGCCCGCTGCCCGTGGGGCTTGTCGGCGCCGGAATACGTCGCCTACCACGACGAGGAGTGGGGGCGGCCGGTGCGCGATGACGAGGGGCTGTACGAACGGTTGTGTCTCGAGGCGTTCCAGTCCGGCCTGTCGTGGCTGACCATCCTGCGCAAGCGCGCGGGCTTTCGCGCGGCGTTCGACGGCTTCGCGATCGAGAAGGTCGCCGCCTACGGCCCCGACGACGTGGCGCGGCTGCTGGCCGACGCGTCGATCGTGCGGAACCGGGCCAAGATCGAGGCGGCGATCGCCAACGCGAAGGCGGCGCTCGGCCTGCCTGCGGGGCTCGCCGCCGTGGTGTGGCGATACGCCGACCCTGACGCGCCGGCGCCGCCCACGCTCGCCGACGTGCCGGCGACCACGCCGGGCTCGACGGCGCTGGCCAAGGAGCTCAAGAAGAGCGGGTTTCGCTTCGTCGGCCCCACCACGGCATACGCGCTCATGCAGGCCTGCGGCCTCGTGGACGATCATCTGACCGGCTGCTTTCGCCGCGGCGCCTATGCACAGTCCACGTGATCGGGTACGCGCGGTCGAGGCGACGCGCTCAATGCTCGAGTTCAGCGACGTGTCCAAAAGGTTCCCCGAGGGCACGCTCGCGCTGGCCGGCGTCGACTTCGCCATGGCGCCCGGAGAATTCGTTTGTATCGTCGGGCCGTCGGGGGCCGGCAAGACGACGCTGTTGCATGTGGCCGCCGGGCTGCAACGGCCGACCGAAGGCACGGTCCGGCTGCGCACTGACAAGATCGGCTACGTCTTTCAGGACCCCGCGCTGCTGCCGTGGCGCACCGTACGGGGCAATGTCGCGTTGCTCGCCGAGCTGCGCGGTCTGCCCAAACGCGAGCGGCTGCGGCGAGCGGCCGACGCGATCGAGTTGGTCGGTCTCGCGGGGTTCGCCCATCATCGGCCCCGGACGCTGTCGGGCGGGATGCGGATGCGCGTGTCGCTCGCCCGATCGTTGACGCTCGACCCGGAGCTTTTTCTCCTGGACGAGCCGTTCGGCGCGCTCGACGAGATCACCCGGCAGCGACTCGGCGGCGAGTTGTCGCGGCTGTTCGTCGCGCGCCGGTTCGCCGCCGTTCTGGTCACCCACTCGGTGACCGAAGCGGTCTTCCTCGGGAGCCGGGTGCTCGTCATGTCCGAGCGGCCGGGCCGCATCATCGGTGATTTTCCCGTCCCGTTCGACCACCCCCGCTCACCGGACGTCCTCTTCGACCCGGAATTCACCGGCCTCGCGCGGGAGATCGCCGCATGCCTCGCCGCCTGAAATGGGGTCCGCCGCTGGTGGTGTTCGCGGTGGTCATCGCGATGTGGTACGCGGTGACCTATTTGCTGCTCGCACCGGATCGGCGATTCTTACTGCCCCCGCCACACGCCATTGTGCGGGTCGCCGTGCTCGACCGGGCGAACCTCGGCGAACTGCTGAACGCGCTGCTGTTGTCGGCCACGGTCGCGGCGATCGGGCTCGGGATCGCCGTCGGGATCGGCATGGCGGCGGCGATCGCGATGAGTCAGGCCCGCTGGATCGAGCGGTCCATCTACCCCTACCTGGTGGTGTTGCAGACGATCCCGGTCCTCGCGCTCGTGCCGCTGTTCGGATTCTGGTTCGGGTTCGGGCTGACCAGCCGGGTGCTTGTCTGCGTCCTCGTCGCGCTGTTTCCGATCGTGGCGAACACGTTGTTCGGGCTGCGGTCGGTCGCCGCCGTCCACCATGAGCTGTTCACCTTTCACCGGGCCGGGCGCTGGACGCGGCTGGTCAAGCTGCAATTGCCGGCGGCGCTGCCCGCGATCTTCACCGGCCTGCGCATCTCCGCCGGCCTGTCGGTGATCGGTGCCATCGTGGGCGACTTCTTCTTCAAACAAGGCGAGCCCGGTATCGGCATCCTCATCGACGTCTACCGGCAGCGTCTGCAGTCCGAGCAGTTGTTCGCGGCAGTGATCTTGTCGTCGCTGCTCGGGGTGTTCGTGTTCTGGTTCTTCGGGTTCGCCGGCCACCGGGCGACGGCGGCCTGGCACGAATCCGCACTTGAGCCGGTCGGAAGGGATCCCACATGAAGCGCCGCGTGAAGGACCGCGTGAAGGACCGTGTGAAGGGCCGTGTGCTCGTCCGTGCGATGTGCGCCGCCGCCCTGGCCAGCGCGCTCGCTGGCTGCGCCGTCTCGGGCGAATCGGCGGCACGGAGCGGCCCGCGGGG
>CALAED010000386.1 GCA_937891035.1 uncultured Thermomonosporaceae bacterium
CCGCCGTACCTCGGTGAGATCCTCGGCGAGCACCAGCACGAGACCGTGGGTGCCGAGCGGCGCGACCCGCACCGCGAACCAGCGCCCCTCACGGCTGTTGCCGCCGTGCGGCGAGACCACTTGGATCTCGCTCTCGCGGATCTCACCGTCGCGGCGCACCACCCGGGCCATCGCAAGCAGCTCGTCGACGACGAGGCGGTCGCCGCTGACCAGGCCGAACGCCCGTGCCGCCGAGCTCGCGCGCAGCACCCGGTCGTCGCCGTCGACCACAACGGCCGAGGAGGGCAGCACGCTCAGTACGGAGGCGATCCCGGGCGGCAGGCCGGCGGAGGGCATGGGGATCTGAACGTCCTGCTGGGCGCGCTCACTCACCCGCACGGCCAGCCCGGTCGCCAGCCCGGTGGCTAGGCCGACCAGCGCGGTCAGACCCGCGATAACCTCGACGTCCACACTAAGGATCGTAAGTGCCCGGCATTGGGGTGCTGCCGTACCCGCTGACCTTGGGTGATGACGTTCGCCCAAAGTTCACCTTTTTGGCCAGGTTCGTTCATGGCGTGGGGCCATCCTGCGGGCTGGGGAACTGGGCATTCGTGCCTTGCCGCCAGCATGAACGACTGTCGTAGGCTGGATCCGCCATCTACCGATAAAGGACTTACGTTGCGCGACGCCTACCACGAGGAACTCGACGGTCTTGCCGACAAGCTCGTTGAAATGACCCGGCTGGTCCGTTCCGCCATGGCCCGGGCCACGACGGCGCTACTCGACGCCGACCTCCGCCTGGCCGAAGAGGTCATCAGCGCCGACGAGCAGATCAACAAGATCGAGACCGAGATCGAAGAGACGGTCTTCGACCTCATGGCCCGGCAGCAGCCGGTCGCGGGCGACCTGCGCACGTTGGTCAGTACGTTGCGGACGAGCGGCGACCTCGAGCGGATGGGCGACTTGGCCGTGCACCTCGCCAAGACCGCCCGCCGGCGCCACCCCGAGGGCGCGATCCCGCCCGAGCTGCAGTCCACGGTGCTGGAGATGGGACAGATCGCCGAGCGGATGGTCGCCAAGGCCGGCAACGTCATCGCCACGCAGGACGTGGCGCTGGGGCTTGAGCTCGACGCCGACGACGACACGATGGACCGGCTGCACCGCAAGCTGTTCGACGTGCTGCTGTCCCCCAAGTGGAAGCACGGAGTCGAGCCGGCGGTGGACATCTCCCTGGCCGGGCGGTACTTCGAGCGATTCGCCGACCACGCCGTCCACGTCGCGGAAAACGTCGTCTACCTGGTCACCGGCCGGCACCCAGAAGAGATCAACAACTGACGGCCGACGGGCCATGGCACGCGGGCCGGGCGTTAGCGTCCCTGGTTCTTGACGGCCTCGATGGATGCCTTCGCGGCCTCCGGGTCGAGGTACTCGCCGCCGCGCTTGAGCGGCACGAAGTCCTCGTCCAGCTCATACAGCAAGGGGATGCCGGTCGGGATGTTGAGCCCCGGGATCTCCTCATCGGGGATCATGTCGAGGTGTTTGACCAGCGCGCGCAGCGAGTTGCCGTGCGCCGCCACCAGCACGGTCTGGCCGGTCGCCAGGTCGGGCACGATCGTGTCGTACCAGTAGGGCAGCAGCCGGACCACCACGTCGGCCAGGCACTCGGTGCGCGGGATCAGCTCCGATGGCAGACCCGCGTATCTTGGGTCGCGCACCTGGGACAGCGGGTCGTCGTCGTTGAGCGGCGGCGGCGGGGTGTCGTACGACCGCCGCCAGACCGTGAACTGGTCGTCGCCGAACTCCTCGCGGGTCTGCGCCTTGTTCTTGCCCTGCAGCGCCCCGTAGTGCCGCTCGTTCAGCCGCCAGGAGCGGCGCACCGGAAGCCACAGCAGGTCGGCGACGTCGAGCGCGATGTTGGCGGTGCGGATCGCCCGCTTGAGCACCGACGTATGCACGACGTCGGGCCGGATGTCGGCGTCGAGCAGCAAATCACCGCCGGCGGTGGCCTCGTTTTCCCCCTTCTCCGACAGGTCGACGTCGACCCACCCGGTGAACAGGCCCTCGGCGTTCCACACGCTCTCGCCATGCCGCAGCAATACCAACTTCGCCATGCGGCCTGAGTTTAGTGGCCGCCCGGGCTAGTCGCGGCGGGCCGGGTCGGCGAAGTGAGCGAAGGCCTGGAGGTTTGCCAGGCTCTCGCCCCGCTTTACCCGCCAGTCCCATTCGCGCTGTATCGACGACTTGAATCCGATTTCGAGTGCCCTATCGAAGTTGTCGTCGGAGTAGGTCAGCACGCAGCCGAGGACGCGATCGATCTCCTCCGGCGTCACCGCCGCCAGCGGCAGCCTGCCCACCAAGTGCACGTCGCCGTTCTCGTCCAACGTGAAGTGAACGGCGTAGAACCGGCCGTTCTTCTCCAGCAGCCAGCGGTAGAACTCGGCGTGGTTCTCGTCCGGCCGCCGGCAGAAGAACGCCTCGATGTGCAGAGCCTGATCGCCGACGATCAGCCACGTCATCGTGGCCAGCTTGTGGCTGCCCGGCAGCTTGACGAGGTAGGCGCCCAAGCGGGGGCTTTCGTATTCGATGCCGCCCGCGTCCAGCGCCTCCTTGATCGCTTTCGCCGCCCTGCTCGCCGTGTCCGTACCGCGGCCGGCTCCGCCGCTCGCCACCGTCATAGAGAAACAACCTTTGGCTTCGACTCGACCATGACCCCGGTATACACCTCAAACAACCGGTCCACGGTCGCCGACCAGCCGAACTCCTTCGCGTGCCGGACGGCGCCGCGGGCCAGCCAGGCCCGCTGCCTGGGCCGGTCGGCCAGCGTCCGGAGCACGGCGGCGTAGTCGGCGGGGTCGTGCCCCTCGACGAGCAGCCCGGACTCACCGTCCCGTACGGCCGTGCGCAGCCCGCCGACCGCCGCCGCCACGACGGGCGTGCCCGAGGCCTGCGACTCCAGCGCGACCAGGCCGAACGACTCGTTGTATGAGGGCACGACGGTCACGTCCGCCGCCCGATACCACTGCGCAAGCTCGCGCTGCGGACACGGGGGCTCGAACCGTACGACGTCGGTGATGCCGAGACCGGCGGCGAGGCGCTGCAGCTCCTCGGGCCGGGCCCGGCCGGTGCCGCTCGGCCCGCCCACGACGGCGACGACGAGCCGCGACCGCAGCGCCGGTTCGTCGTCGAGCATGCGGGCGACCGCCCGCAGCAGAACATCGGGCGCCTTCAGCGGCTGGATGCGGCCGACGAACAGCAATACGTACGCGTCGCGCGGCAGCCCGAGCCGGCGCCGG
>CALAED010000387.1 GCA_937891035.1 uncultured Thermomonosporaceae bacterium
CTCGTCGCGGGCGCGTGCGGCGACGACCGCCGCGAGGTTACCGCCGGCGCTGTCACCGGCCACCGCCACCGCGCGGGGGTCCGCGCCGTAGCGGGCGGGCTCGCCGACCACGTCGGCCGTCACCGCCCAGCAGTCGTCGGCGGCGGCGGGGAAGGGATGCTCGGGGGCCAGCCGGTAGCCGACGTTGATCACCACGCAGCCGGCCCGCAGCGCCAGATCGCGACACAGCGGGTCGACGGTGTCGATGTCGCCGAGCGCCCAGCCGCCGCCGTGGAAGTAGACGAGCGCGGGCAGCGCCCGGCCGGGAGCGGGGCTGTAGATCCGAACGGGAATGTCGCCCGCGGGCCCGGCGACCGCGTGGTCGGCGACCAGGGGCAGGGGGGCACGCTCGCCGAGATAGGGCACGCGCCAGGTATTGCGGCGCATTTGTTCCACCGACGGCCGCGGCCCGGGCGGAGCCCATTGGGCGAGCAACTCCAAGAATCGCACGGTCTGCGGATGCAAGGGCACCGGGGAACTCGCCATGAGAACCTCCGTGATCGGGCTCGCGCCCCGACCATATCCCACCGGCCGGCCCCGCTCAGCGCCCGGCCGCGGCGGCCACGAACGCCTCGAACAGGCGCGGGTCGTCGTCCTCCTCCGGATGCCACTGCACGCCGAGCCCGAACCGGTGCCCCTGCAGTTCGACCGCCTCGACGACCTGGTCGTCGGTCCAGGCGACGGCGACGAGACCCTTGCCCAGCCGCCGGACCGCCTGATGGTGGTGGGTGGGCACGTCCGCGCGCTCGCCGAGGATCTTGCCGAGCATGCTGGCGAGGGTGATCCGCACCTCGTGGCTGCCCATCTTGCCGGGGGTCGGAGCGTGCCCATCGTGCCCAACGGCGTCGGGCAGATGCTGGACCAGGTCGCCGTCCCTGGCGACGTTCAGCACCTGGAGGCCACGGCAGATGGCCAGGAACGGCACATCGGTCTCGATGGCCGACCGGATGAGCGCGAACTCATATCGATCGCGCGCGGGCTGCGGCGGGGCGGTCTCGGCGTGCCGCTTCTCGCCGTACAGCCCAGGCTCCACGTCGCCGCCCCCGGCCAGGATGATCCCGGCGAGCCCGTGGACCGCGGCCTTGGCGCCGCGGGCGCTCACCGGCGGCAGCAGCACCGGAACGCCGCCGGCCCGTTCGACCGCGCGGACGTAGGGGGCGGGCAGCAGCGCCGCCTCACGCACCCACACCCCCCAGCGCGCCGCCTCGAGGTAGGTGGTCACCCCGATCAGCGGCGGTGGACCCGCATCACGCATCGGTCCAGGCATGCTTCGGTATCCCTCCTGTTCAGGCGCCCCACCGGCCCGTGCCCGCCCCCCGCGTCCACCGCCCAGCTTGCCGTACGAACGAAATGTTCGCAGGCTCAATGCCATGAATCCCTGATCATGGGACGGGTACAGCGCCGAGCCACGAAGGGAGGCCGTACGCCAGGTGCGAGGCCGCCGGGCCGGGGACGGCTACGAAGGCTCGCCGGCGGGGGCCGGCGCCTCCGGGGACGTGGGCGACCCGGGAGGCGCGGCGGCGCCCAGGTGGTCGCCGAAGAAGCCGAGGATGCGGGTCCAGGCGTCCTCGGCGGCGACCGCGTCGTACCCGTACGACATCATGATCTTGCTCAGCATGATCACCGGGAGCGGCGGCTCGTGCCGGCCGAGGAAGCCGTGGCCTACGTCGGGGTACTCCTTGACGTCGTGCGCCACATCGAGGTCGGCGAGCACGCGGTCGAGCCTGGCCGCGGCGTTCCGCAACATCAGATCGCGTTTGCCGTAGCTCGCCACGATCGGGCAGGCGCCGGCGAGCACCTCCGCCGCCCGCCGCGGCACGTGGCCGTAGTTCACCGACGCCGCGGCGAAGTCGTACTTCGCTGCGGCGACCAGCGCGAACCCGCCGCCCATGCAAAACCCGATGACGCCCACCTTGCCGGTGCACTCGGCCCGGCCGGCCAGCCAGCCGCGGGCGGCCTCGATGGCCTCCCACGTCCGGCCCCGGCGCGCCATCAGATCCCGAAACGCCCGCCGGACGCACCGCAGCCGGGGCCCGGCGGTGTACAGGTCGGGGGCCAGGGCGACGTAGCCGGCGGCGGCGAAGCGATCGGTCTGGTCGCGGATGTCCTTCGTCAGCCCGAACGCCTCGTGCAAGACGACGACGCCCGGCCACGGCCCGGCGCCCGCGGCGGCAGTTCGCCCGTTTCGGCCGGGAAGTTGATCTCAGACATGGCTCCTCCCCCTCACGCGGGTCAGACCTTTCGCCAGCGGGGCACCCACGCGCCGTCGTCATCGACCACATAGTCGGAAAACAGCGCGGGCGCCTCGGCCCGCATCAGCTCGCCGATCTTGTGGAAGACCAGCCGGATCTCCTCTTCCGCGCCCGCGGCGGTGCGCGCCTCGATGGTGTGCCGCAGCGTGCGGACGTTCGCGGTCCAGACCAGGCCGGTCGCGACGCCCTCGGGGGCGAACCGCCGCATGAACGACGTCTTGTGCTTTTTATCGCGGAAGGGCACGCCCTCCTCGTCGAGGCCGAAGTGCTCCGACATCCATGTCTGGAACTCCTCCATCTGGTCGAGCAGCGCGGCGGCCCGCTTCATCAGCTCGGCGTCCTCGCGCGCCCACTCGGGAAACCAAAACGGGATGTCGCGCAGCCGGACGAACCTCATCGACTCTTGGGAAACGGCCACACCCGGGCGATGCCGGACCAGTTCGTGGGTCAGCACCCTGCTGACGTTGTGCAGCACGAAGCTGAAGCTGACGTGCTCGAGCACCGATCCGTGCAGGCTGGCGAGGATGTTCTGCAGGTAGGCCGTGCTGTCGGTGCGCACCCGGCGCACGTTGGGGTTGAGCCCGGGCTCCCAGGAGCGGTAGCACAGCCGCCCGGCGAACTCGGCGAGGGCCTGCGGATCGCTCAGCTCCGCGTCGAGGTCGCCCCGGTCGAGCCGCTCCAGCCAGCTCTCCCCGCCCACGTCCCGCAGGTAGCGGGCCACCTCGTCGTGGTCGAGCGCGGGCCGGGCGACGAGGAACACCTCGGGTTCTACGCTCTTCATCTCCGCTCCCCGTACCTCTCGTGTCCACTCTCCCGCCACATACGTCCGACAAGCAAACCACATGCGGTAAGGCCCGTTCGAACGTGACACTCCTTGCCGTGTTGTCCCACACTGAAGAGGTGGCCCGACGCGCGCGACGGCGGAGGAAAGCGATGACGGTGACGCGGAACGTGCTGGGCGCCTGCCCGCTGGACTGCCCTGACACCTGCTCGTGGGTGGTGAAGGTCGAGGACGGCCGGGCGGTGCGGCTGCGCGGCAACCCCGCCCACCCGTTCACCAGGGGCGCGCTGTGCGGCAAGGTCAACCGGTGGCTGGAGCACGCGGCCGAGCCGGACCGGATCACGCACCCGCTGCGCCGCGTCGGCCCCAAAGGTGCTGGGCGGTTCGAACGCATCGGCTGGGACGAGGCGCTCGACGAGATCGCGACCCGGCTCGACGACGTGATCGCCACGTACGGGGGCGAGGCGATCTGGCCGTTTTGGGGCTGCGGCACGCTCGGCTTCCTCCAGGGCCTCGAGGGCTTCGGCGGGCGGCGGTTCTTCAACGCGATCGGCGCCTCCAACCATGACCCAACGATCTGCTCGGTCGCCGGCGCGACCGGCCTGAAGTACACGATCGGCTCGTCGGCCGGCCTGGACCCCGAAGACCTCGCCGCGGCCAAGCTGATCATCCTGTGGGGCACCAACACCCTCACCAGCGGCCTCCACCTGTGGAAGTTCATCCAGGACGCCCGGCACGCGGGCGCGTACGTGGTGGCGATCGACCCGATCCGCACCCGCACCGCCCGGCAGGCCGACGAACATCTCGCCCCGATCCCGGGCACCGACGCGGCGCTGGCCCTCGGCCTGCTCAACGTCGTCGTCGGGCTCGGCGCCGAGGACCGCGACTTCATCGACCGCCACACCCTCGGCTGGCCGAGGTTCCGCGAGCGCATCGCGGAGTACCCGCCGGACCGGGTCGCCGCCATCACCGGGATCGACGCGGCGGACATCGTGGCGCTCGGCGAGCGGGTCGCGCGGACCAGACCCACCGCGATCCGGGCGACCATGGGCATGCAACGGCACGCCGGCGGCGGGATGGCGCTGCGCACGCTCGCCTGCGTCCCAGGCGTGACCGGCGACTGGGCGCGGCTGGGCGGCGGCGTCTCCTACTCCACCAGCGGTCACTTCAAGCTCAACAAGGCCGGGCTGTTCCGCGACGACCTGCGCGAGCGGCCGGCCAGGACGCTGGTCATGACCCGCCTGGGCGAAAGCCTGCTCGAGCTCGACGACCCGCCGGTCAAGGCGTTGTTCGTGATCGCCGCCAACCCCGTGGGCAGCAACCCGCACCAGAACAAGGTGCGGCGTGGGCTCGCCCGCGCGGACCTGTTCACGGTGGTGCTCGAGCACTTCCCGACCGACACCGCGGACTACGCCGACATCGTGCTCCCGGCGACGATGCAACACGAGCACATGGATCTGCACGAGGGCTACGGGCACCTGTACCTCGCCTGGAACGAGCCCGCCGTCGCCCCGCCGGGCGAGTGCCTGCCGACGACGGAGACCTTCCGCCGGCTGGCCCGGCGCATGGGCCTGACCGAGCCGAGCCTGTACGACACCGATGAGGAGCTGGCCGAGCAGCTGCTCGACTCCGGGCATCCGCACCTCACCGGCATCACCCTGGACCGGCTGCGCAAGACGGGGTTCGCCAGGCTCAGCGTGCCCGATCCCTTCGTGCCGTACGCCGAGGGCTTCCCGACGCCGTCGGGCCGGCTGGAGTTCGTCTCCGCCCGGGCCGGCCGGGACGGGCTCGGCGACCTGCCCGGCTACCACCCGCCCGCCGAGGTGGCCGACGCCACCCGGGCGGAGCGCTACCCGCTCGCCATGATCTCCGCGGCCTCCCACCATTTCCTCAACACGGTCTTCGGGAACAACGCCGAGCTGCGCCGCCGCGCCGGGCGGCCGCGGGTGGTCCTGCATCCGGCCGACGCCGCCGCCCGCGACCTCGGCGACGGCGACCTCGTCTCGGTGGGCAACGAGCGCGGCGGGTTCGAGGCCGTCGTCGAGATCAGCGACCGGGTCCGGCCCGGCGTGGTGGCCACCACCAAGGGGCACTGGGCGAAGTTCAACGGCGGCGCCAACGCCAATGCCGCGATCGACGAACGCGATGCCGACGTGGCCCGCGGCGGCGTCTTCCACGACACCCGCGTCGAGGTCACCCCGCTCGCCGGGTGATCACGGGGTGAGCCGGCGGACGTGGGAGCCGGCGCCGTCCCGGGAGACCTCGAACCGGACCGGGATCCGTTCGGCGAGCGCGGCGACGTGCGTGACGACGCCGACCATGCGGTCGCCGCCCGCGGCCAGCCGTTCAAGGGTGGCGGCCACGGTGTCGAGGGCGGCGGCGTCGAGCGCGCCGAACCCCTCGTCCAGGAAGATCGCATCCAGGCTGCGGGCGGCCGCCGCGGCGAAGCCGGCCACCCGCCGCGACAGCGCCAACGCCAAGGCGAGCCCGGCCTGGAAGGTCTCGCCCCCCGACAGCGTGCGGACGCTGCGCCGCAGCCCGGCCTCGCCGTAGTCGACGACCTCGATGTCGCCGCGTTCGGCGAGGGCAAGCTCGTACTGCCCGCCGGACAGCTCCCGCATGATCTGCGCGGCCGCCTCGATGAGGATCTCCATGGCCGCGCCGACCAGCCAGCGTTCGAAGTTGTTGGCCCGCAGCAACCGCCCGAGCTCGCCGGCGAGGCGGGCCTCGTGCTCGGTCCGGCGGATCCGGTCGGCCAGG
>CALAED010000388.1 GCA_937891035.1 uncultured Thermomonosporaceae bacterium
GGCCGTGCCCTCGCCGATGAGCAGCATGGGCGCCTCCCGGTAGAGCCGCTCGATCTCGGCCTCGGTGGAGTAGGCGTAGCCGCCGTGGATGCGGAAGGCGTCTTCGACGACCTCCTTGCAGTACTCGCCGGCGAGGTACTTGGCCATGCCCGCCTCGAGGTCGTTCCTGGCTCCGGAGTCCTTGCGCCGGGCGGCCATCACCGTCATCTGGTGCGCCGCCTCGACCTTGGTGGCCATCTCGGCCAGGCGGAATTGTACGGCCTGGTGCTCGGCGATCGGCCGGCCGAACGTCTCGCGCCGCTGCGCGTAGGAGATCGCCAGCTCGAAGGCCCGCAGCGCCACGCCACAGCCGCGCGCGGCGACGTTGACCCTGCCGACCTCGACCCCGTCCATCATGTGGAAGAACCCGCGCCCGGGCGTGCCGCCGAGGATCTGGGTCGCCGGCAGCCGGAAGCCGTCGAAGAGCAACTCGGTCGTATCAACGCCCTTGTAGCCCATCTTGTCGATCTTGCCCGGGACGCGCAGGCCGGGGGCGACCTCGCCGAACCCCGGCTCCTTGTTCACGAGGAACGTCGTCATGCCCCCATGTCCAGCGTCGGGGTCGGTCTTGACCAGCGTCGCCACCAGATTGGCCGTCGCGCCGTTGGTGAGCCAGTACTTCTGCCCGGTGATCTCGTAGTGGTCGCCATCGGCGACGGCCCTCGTCCTGATGGCGGCCACGTCCGACCCGCAGCCCGGCTCCGACATCGAGAACGCCGCCCGGACCTCGCCGGTGGCCATCCGCGGCAGGTACTCCGCGCGCTGCCGCTCCGTGCCGTGCTGCATGATCATCCACGCCACGATGAAGTGCGTGTTGACGATCCCTGACACGCTCATCCAGCCGCGCGCGAGTTGCTCGACGACCAGCGCGTACGTCAGCAGCGACGCGCCGAGACCGCCGTGCTCCTCGGGGATCATGAGGCCGAACAGGCCCATCTCGCGCATGCCGTCCACGATCTCCGCCGGGTAGCGGTCCTCGTGTTCCAGCGTGGTCGCGACCGGCAGGATCTCCTTGTCCACGAACGCCCGGACCGCGGCGATGATCTCCTGCTGGACCTCGGTGAGTCCGTCGGTCCGCGCGAGACGAGACATGCTCGCTCCCTCCCAGTAGAACCAAATTCTAGGTGTGAGAGGCTGCGGGCATGAGCGACTTCCACGCCGCCCTGGTCGAGGAGGCGACCAAGAGGTCGGGCGTGCTGTGGCTCGCGTTGCCCGGCCTCTCCCGTCCCCGGGCGGCCTGGCACGTCTGGTACGAGGGCGCCGCGTACGTGCTCACCGGCGGCGAGGGCGAGCAGCCGTTGCCCGGCCTGCCGGAGTCTACGCACGTCACGGTGATCGTGGGCAGTAAGGACAAGGGCGTCCGGCTCGTCAGCTGGGAGGCCGAGGTGACCGAAATCGAGCCCGAGACCGACGAGTGGGACGCCGTGGTGCCCGTCCTCGCCCGCGAACGGCGGAGCGGCGATCAGGAGCAGGCCGAGCGATGGGCCCGCGATTCGTACGTCATCCGCCTCGCCCCCACCGGCGAGGCGACCACCGACCACCGCGCGGATTACGCGACCGTACGGCCGGTGCCGACGCCCGCCACCTCCGGCACCAAGCGCCCCTTCATGATCGGCGCCAAACGTCGCGAAGCCGACCGCTGAGGTCCGGGGCGGCCGGGCGACCTCAGGTGGCCTCAGGTGGCCTCGCGGTCGAAGGGGGGGCGGCCGTTGTCGTCCCAGGTCGAGGTCACGGGTGTATCGACAAATTTGTTGCGCGGCTCCGCATCCGCCAAAAGCGGATCGTCGTCGATGTCACTGAGCAGGTGCTTTTGCACGAACCTGCGGGGGTGCAGATCGGTCGGGTCGAAGTTGGCGAACTCGGGGCCGAGCCCCTCCTGCAGGTCGCGCTTGGCGCTGTTGGCCATGTGGCGCAGCTGCCGCAGCGCCCGACCCGCCTGCTGGGCGACCGAGGGCAGCTTGTCGCCGAAGATAACCAAGGCGAGCACTCCCAAGAGCATGAACTCGCCAAAGCCGACGTCGAACACCCTGTCCTCCAACAGCGCGGGAGGCCGGGCCGTCTTGGCCCGGCCTCCACAGCGTAACCGCGTGGGCAAACACCTGGTTAGCCCCAGCGCATGTTAATTCGACTCGGCCAAGGTGAGCTCGACGGTCGTCGGCCTGCCGTCGCGCTGATAGGTGAGTTTCACCTTGTCGCCCGGCGCCTTGCTGCGGATCAACGCGATCAGCTCTTCGGGCCGGGTGACGGGATTGCCGTCGAAGTTGGTGATCACATCGCCGGGCTCCAGCCCAGCCGTATCGGCGGGACCGCCGCTGACCAGCGGAGGCTGGCCGCCCTGGGTGGTCGTGGCGATCCGCACGCCGTCGCCCTGGAACTGCAGGTCCATCGTGGCTCCGATGATGGCGTGCGTCGCCTTGCCGCCATTGTTGATGAGCTGCTCGGCGACCCGCTTGGCCTGGTTGACCGGGATGGCGAAGCCGACGCCGATGTTGCCGCCGCCCTGGTCGCCACCGAGGCCCCGGCCGCCGAGGGTGGCGATGGCCGAGTTGATGCCGATGACCCGGCCCTGCGCGTCGACGAGCGGGCCACCGGAGTTCCCCGGGTTGATGGCCGCGTCGGTCTGGATGGCGTTGAGCACGGCTGAGTCGCCCGAGCCGGTCTCATCCTGGGTTTGGACCGGCCGGTTGAGCGCGCTGACGATCCCGGTGGTGACCGTACCGGACAGGCCGAGGGGCGAGCCGATCGCGATCACCGGGTCGCCGACCGCGATGTCGTCGGAGTTGCCGAGCGGCAGCTCCGGCAGGTTGTTGGTCGTCTCCGGCTTGATCACCGCGACGTCGGACGACGGATCCCGTCCGACGATCCTGGCCGTGGTGGTCTTCTCGTCGCTGAAGACGACCTGCATCTGGCCGCCGTTGGCGGCCTGGGCGACGACGTGGTTGTTGGTGATGATGTAGTCGTTCTTGGTGATGAATCCCGTCCCCGCGCCGTTGTCGCCGGCGGGGCCCTGGATCTTGATCATCACGACGCTCGGGAGAACCCGTTTGGCGATGCCGGCCACCGAGGTGGGCGCGCGGTTCGCCGCGCCGGTGTTGCTGCTGCTGGTGGACGAGCCGCCGCCTAGGTCGACGCCGCCGGCCCGGCTGTCGTCGCTCGTGGCGAGCACCCCGATGCCGGCGCCCATCGCCCCGGCCACGAGAGCGATCACGAGGCCGAGCACGATGAGCATGCCGGTGCCGGGCGGCCGCCTGGTCCGCACGGGCTCGGCCGGCAGGGGCACCGCCCAGTTGGGCGGGCCGCCGGGACCACCGGGACCGCCGGGACCACCAAGGCCGCCGGGACCACCAGGGCCGATGGGGGCGCCGGGCCCGCCAGATCCACTTGGGCCGCCGGGGCCGCCCGGGCCGAACAGGCCTGCTAGGCCGCCGGGACCCCCGGGGCCGCCAGGACCGCCAGGTCCCTCGGGACCGGCGGGGCGGCCATGGCCGGCGGCGGGTACCGGGCCGCTCATCGGCGGCGGCGCGCCCGGATAGGGCCTGGGCGGCTGCTCGTGCGACCACCCATAGGACGGCTGGCCGTGGGGGTGGGGCACGAAGCCGGGTCGCTGCTGGTCGGCCTCGGCCGGCGGAGGCGGCGGCGGCGGGCCGGAGATCGGCAATGTGTGGTCGTGAGCGTCCGGCGGAGCGAATCCTTCGGCCGGCTCGACAGGCTCGGCCTGGGCGTCGTCGCCGCTCGCCTGCCGCGCTGGGTCCTCCGGCCCGGACTCCCCCTGTGGTACGCGGCTGTCGTCCGTCATTCCCGTCTCCTCATGGCGTGCTACCGATCGTACGATCTCAGCGTGCCGCGCGGGCCATGTGGTGGATGTAAAGCCCGGATCGGACGTCAGGGTGCAAACCCCGTCGTGATCTAGACCCTACTCGAACGGGTTCAGCCACGAACCCAACCGCTTCAGCCCGCGCCCCAAACGACCCCAGAAACCGGGGCCGCCATGCGGCAGCGCGGCGATCACGGCGTCGGCGGTGCCCTGCGGAGCGTCGGCCAGCACGGTGTAGACGTACTCGTCGCTGTCCCACACCGCCCAGCGGCGCAGCGCGTTGTGTTCGTACACCGTGCGACCGCCGGTGTCGATCTTGCGCCAGCGGGCGAACCGGCGTTCGTCGAGCTCGCCACGCTGGATGAACAGCGACACGGCCGACAGGCCGTCGCTGTAGACGAGGTGGACGATGCCGCCTTGATCCGCCTGCCGCGCGTCGTACAGCTCGAGGCGACCGGGCAGTGAGTTCGGCACCGTCCAGCCGTCGCGGCGCAGCAGGCCGAGGTCGGCGGCGGCGAGCTCGCGGCCCCACGGCGTCGCCACCGTCTGGACCTCGTGGATTTGCGGCTTCGGCCGGCCGATGCGGATGTCGTAGAACCCCGTGATGCTGACCGCCCGGCCCTGGCCGTCGAGGAGCTCGCGATGCAGCATGAGCCCGGTGTCGCGGTCGATCCAGAATCGTCCGGCCGGCGAGCCGTCCGGACGCCTGGCCTCGACGACGCGGGCCGGGCGGCCGCACACGGAGTCTTCGCCGGCCTGCACGACGGCGTAGTTGCGGACCATCAGGTCGAGCATCTTGGGGGTAAACCCGGTCAGCCCGCCGCGCGCGCCGGTGCTGTCCGGCTCGTAGGTCCCCCGGCTGGCGTCGGCGGTGGTGCGCCGCACCTCGATGTAGGTGCCCTGGCCGGGCGTGTGGGTGACGCGGACCAGCGACGTGGTCGCCCGCTTGTCGCCCCCGGTGTCGCTCCAGGTGGTGATGAACTGCGTGCCCTCGTAATGGGTGGCCCGCACCGAGCCGCCCGCGTCCCGCAGCAGCCGCAGCGCTTCGGCGTCGGATCCCCGGACCACGGGGGCGGCACCGGCGTCGCCGGACGTGACCGACAACAGCAGCACGAGGGCAGTGGCGAGCCCGCCCGCCAGCCACGCTCCGTGCCTGTAGCGGTGCCCTACGTGCGGCGCCAGGTGCTGAGTCTTCACGGTCTCGAGGTGACTTCCTCCGCCGGATCTCGATCTGTGATGGGAACGTCTCCGGAGGTAAGCGCGTGCTCAACGGCGAATTGGTCGAGTGCCGGCGCGACCCGCGGCAGCTGACCATTGTCGCCGCCGGCCACGAATCCCGCGGTGCCGATGCCGAAGACGGCGAACGTGGCCGCGCCCACGGCCAGATACCGCATGCGCGGCAGCCGGCGACCGGCCTTGCCCCGGCCGGGGGCGAGATCGTGTCCGGGGCCTGCGCCGTGTCCGCCTCCGCCGCCAACGCCACTCTCGAGGCCGCTCTTGAGACCGCGGCGCGCCGGCCCGGAACCGCCCTGGCCACCGGCACGGGCCGGACGACGGGCGGTCGGCCGGGCCACGACGGGCGGCTTGGCGGCTCCCGGCATCGACCGGGCCCGCGGCGGGATCGGGCCGCCCGGCTCGCCCATCGCGTACAGGCTGGTGAGCAACTGCGGAGACGGTGCCGCGTCGCCGAGAGAGCGCAGGCGCTGTTTGAGCCGGCGCTGCGCGTCGGCCTCGGCGCGGCACTCGGCGCACCCGGCGAGGTGAGCGAGCACCCGATCGCGCTCGTCATGGTCAAGCTCGCCGTCGACCAGTGCCGTGAGGCGGTCTCCGAGGTGACTCACAGCTCGCTCACATGCCCTCCGTGGGCTCCGTGGACGCGTCTCCCCGGAAGAGGTCACGGGGCGTGTCCGTGGACGTCGTGTCCGTGAACATCATGTCCGTGGAGGTCGTGTCCGTGGACGTCGTGTCCCGCGGCGCCCGA
>CALAED010000389.1 GCA_937891035.1 uncultured Thermomonosporaceae bacterium
GTCGAAATCAACTCCGACAACCCGGCCCACTCGGCCAACGCCATCACCGGTACCAGGCCCGGACACGACAAGGAGAGCCGAATGAGCACCATCCCCAAGAACAACTCGGAAACCGTTGCGCACACGCCCGGGCGGGCGAGCAGCATCGGGGTCTGGATTCTGCAAGTCGTGCTGGCGGCGATAATCGCCGGCGGCGGAATCTCGAAGCTCGCCGGCGACCCGGTCATGGTGGACATGTTCGCCGACATCGGGGCTGGCCAGTGGCTCCGGTACCTGGTCGGAGCGCTGGAGGTCGCGGGAGGGGTTGGACTTCTGATCCCGGCTCTGGCGGGCCTGGCCAGTCTCGGGTTGGCGGCATTGCTGACCGGTGCTGTCATCACCGATCAGTTCGTGCTCGAGCAGAGCCCTTGGCTGCCGCTCGCCTTTCTCGTCGTGGCGGCCGTGATCGCAAGGGCGCGGTGGTCGCGCACCGAGGCCGTCGTCGGCACGCTGCTCAGGCGCTGAGACAAACCTCTCGAACGGAGATGTGAGATGAACGAGATGGCCTTTCGCGTGACATCAAACGATGGCACCACCATCGCCTACGACAGGGAAGGAAGCGGTCCGGCCGTCATTCTGGTGGGCGGGGGACTCGACGACGGGGTGGAGAACGCTCCCTTGGCGCCGGCTCTCGCCGAGCACTTCACGGTCTACAACTATGCCCGTCGGGGACGCGGCGCGAGCGGCTTCACCGAGCCCTACGCCGTGGAAAGGGAGATCGAGGACCTGGATGCGTTGATCGCGGAGGCGGGCGGCTCGGCACACCTGTTCGGGGCGTCCTCAGGCGGCGCGCTGGCGCTGGAAGCCGCCGCGGCCGGGTCAGCCATCGACACGATCGCCGTGTGGGAGGTGCCCTACGCGGTCGGGGACGACATCCGCCCGCGATTCGAGGAGTACATCGCGGACACCCGACGCGCCTTCGACGCCGGGCGAGACGAGGAGGTTCTCGAACTGTTCATGCGCATGACCGGCGCCTCCGACGACAACATCGCGGCCAGGAAAGCGGCAGGCAAGCAGACGGCGCATTGGGCGCATTCGGTCGCCCTCGCGCCCACGCTGGTCCACGACAGCGTCTTCCTCAACCGCTACCAATTGCCGGCCGATCGACTGGCAACGGTCACCCAACCGGTCCTGGTCACCACCGGAGGACCGATCACGGCCCCCTATATGGCAGGCCTGCCCTCGGACTTCTTCGACCGCGCAGCCGACGAGCTTGCAGACCTACTACCCCACGCTCAACGGGAGACCCTCGAGGGGCCGGATCACGTCGTCGACCCACAGACCGTCGGCCCGCTGTTGCTACGGTTCTTCAGCAGCGAACACTGAGGGGCCCGCGAGGTGTTGCGGGAAGACCGATTAGGCACCGCGCAAGCAGATCTTCGTCGCGCCAGGGACACGGGGCGGACAGGTGGTGTCGAGGTTGATGTCGTCGGCGGCATCACAGGCCTGATCCTGGGCGTGCTCGTCACCAACGTCTTCGTCACCACGCAAGGCCGGGCCGTCGTACTGACCTGGGCTTCAGTGGGACTCGACCTGGCCTACTCGCTGCTCATCGGCTCCGTCGTCGGTCGTACCCCGCACTCCGGGCCGACTCAGTACCGCCCACCGAAGCCCTGCGCAGCACATGACCAGGCACCTCGGTAGGGCCAGTGATTCCGGGCTGTGGTCGCATGCGGTCACCGTTCCCGGGCGGTGGCCCGGTGCCGAAAGTCGTGCCCACGGCGTGCTCACGTCAGGAGTGCCACCGATGACGCAGCCGCGTTCCCGGGTCGACCTGTACGCGGCGATCCGACGGGATGCCCGATCTGGGATGTCCAACCGCGCGCTGCAGCGCAAGCACGGCGTCGGCTTCCGAACCGTGACAGCGGCGCTGGAATCTGCATGGCCGAAGGAGAGAAAGCAACCGCCCAAACGCGGCTCACGGCTTGACGCGTACCGAGTGGTGATCGACGACTGGCTGCGCTCGGACCTCGACGCGCCGCGGAAGCAGCGACACACGGCGAAGCGGATCTTCGATCGACTGCTTGACGAACATGACGGGGCCGGGGTGGTGTCGTACTGGATGGTCCGCGAGTACGTCGCCACCCGACGCCGTGAGATTCGCGTCGAGGTCGGACGGGAACCTGCCAACGCGTTCATCCCGCAAGAGCACCGCCCGGGCCGCGAGGCCGAGGTTGACTTCGGCGACGTCGCCATCCGCCTGCGCGGCGAGCTCGTAACCTGCGCGCTGTTCAGCCTTCGGCTCTCCTACTCGGGCAAGGCCGTGCACAGGGTCAGTGCCTCGGCTGGGCAGGAAGCCTTCTTCGAGGGTCACGTCCACGCCTTCAACGTGCTCGGCGGGGTGCCGACCGGGAAGATCCGCTACGACAACCTCAAGGCCGCCGTCGCGAGCGTGATCGGGTTCTCCCGCCAGCGGGTCGAGGCCGACAGGTGGACCGCCGTCCGTTCCCACTACGGCATCGAAGCCTTCTATTGCCAGCCCGGAATCCAAGGTGCGCACGAGAAAGGCGGCGTCGAGGGGCAGATCGGCTGGTTCCGACGCAACCACCTCGTCCCCATCCCAGAAGTCGACTCCCTCGCCGAGCTCAACGCTATGGTCGACGCCTGGGACGAAGCCGACGATGCCCGGCGGATCGGGTCCCGCGCCCGCACGGTCGGGGAACACTTCGCCACCGAGCAGCCACTCCTCGCGCCCCTTCCGACCGAGCCGTTCGAGACCGGCCGCTGGTTCACCCCGCGCGTGGACCGGTACGCCCAGGTCACGGTCCGGATGAACAAGTACTCCGTGCCCGCGCGCATGGTCGGCCGTCAAGCCCGGGTGCTCCTGAACGCCAGCGACCTGGTCGTGTTCGACGGCAGGACCGAGATCGCCCGCCACGAACGGCTCATGACCAAGGGCTCGACCCGGGTCGACCTGGACCACTATCTCGAGGTCCTCCTCCGCAAACCGGGCGCGCTACCCGGTGCGAAAGCGCTGGAGCAGGCCAGGGCATCCGGGCGGTTCACGCCCGTTCACGACGCCTGGTGGGCCGCGGCCTGCAAGGCCCACGGTGACGCCGACGGCACCCGTGCCCTCATTGAGGTCCTGATGCTGCACCGGCACCTTCCACACGACCACGTCGTCGCCGGACTCGCGACGGCGCTGCGTGCAGGCGCGCTCACCGCGGACGCTGTCGCGTTGGAAGCGCGCAAGTACAACGACACAGCAGATGGCGGAGCCGACGACACGACAGCGGACCACCAGTCCCTGATGAGCGGCGACAGGGCACGCGGAGAAGGCGAGATCCCTGCCGTGCGATCGCTGACCGAGCGCCGGCTCCGCGCCCACATCCCGGCCGACACTCGGCCGCTGCCGAGCGTGGAGAAGTACGACCAGCTGTTGGCCAGCCGACGTGACACCCCGAACGAAGGAGCCGCACCGTGACCACCAAGCGCCGTGGAATGACCGAAGAAGCAGCCGACGCCGCGATCGACCAAGCGTGCCGGATGCTGCGAATGCCCACCATCCGCAACTCCTTCACCAACTACGCCGACCGGGCAGGGCGTGAGCAGATGTCTTACCGCGGGTTCCTCGCCGAACTATTGCTTGCCGAGTGCGACGATCGCGCCCGACGCCGGTCCGAACGCCGGATCAAGGCCGCCAAGTTCCCCCGCGAGAAGTCCCTGCGGGCCTTCGACTTCGACGCCAACCCCAACATCGATCCCGCCGTGATCCACACCCTCGCCAAGTGCGAATGGGTCCAGAAGGGACAGCCGCTGTGTCTGATCGGGGACTCCGGCACCGGCAAGTCCCATCTGCTGATCGCACTCGGCACCGAGGCCGCCATGGCCGGCTACCGGGTCAAGTACACCCTGGCGACCCAGCTTGCCAACGAGCTCGTCGAGGCCGCCGACGAGATGACGCTGGCGAAGACCATCGCCCGCTACGGCCGCGTCGACCTGCTGTGCATCGACGAACTCGGCTACATGCAACTCGACCGCCGCGGCGCGGAACTCCTCTTCCAGGTCCTCACCGAGCGTGAGGAGAAGGCCTCGGTCGCGATCGCGTCCAATGAGTCCTTCGGCGGCTGGACCAAGACCTTCACCGACCCCCGGCTATGCGCAGCCATCGTCGACCGACTCACCTTCGGCGGCACCATCCTCGAGACCGGCACCGACTCCTACCGTCTGGCCCAAGCCACAAAGCAGCGGACAACCTGACACCCGTCGGGCGCGGAAGCGGTGTCGACGCAAACCAACATCCGCGGCACCGACACGTGCCCGGCGGTGTCAGAACTCGCCAACAAGCGGTGTCGGACGAAACCTCCGCAGCCAAAGGGGCCGGGCCACATCACCGGAGAGCGCGTGGCGCGATACACGCGTGGAGGCCGCGCAGCGTCAGATGGCTGGCGGGAGATAACACCGTGGCTCAGAAGTTTGTCCAGGTCTGCGACCCGTGCATCGAGGACGGCAAGGATGCATGCCGTCGAGGTTGCTGGACACCTCTGGT
>CALAED010000390.1 GCA_937891035.1 uncultured Thermomonosporaceae bacterium
CCCGCCGATCACGGCGATGCCGCGCCGCCCGGCCGCGAGCAGGTGGTTGATCGCCGCCGCGGCCCCGGCCGCGTCGTCGATGGCGGCGTACGGCAGGCGCGCGAGCCGCGCCGGCCGGCCCAGCACCACCACGGGTACGCCCGGCCAGGTGAACCGCTCCGGCGCCGAGCCGATGCCGGATGCCGCGACCAGCAGAACTCCGTCGATGTCGCCGCCGGCGACGCGCCCGGCGAGGTGCCGGTGACCTTCGGCCGAGTCGGCGAAGGCGAGGATGACCTGTTTGCCGGCCGCCGCCAGCGCCTCCCCGGCCCTACGGACGATCGCGGCGAGCGCCGGATCGGCGGCGCCCTGGTCGGCGCCCTGGTCGGCGATGATCAACGCGACCGAGTGAGCCGGGCGGGGCGCGTCGGCGTGCCGGGCGGCTAGGGTGCGGGCGGCCGAGTTCGGCACGTACCCGAGTTCGCTGACGGCGTGCAGCACGACGCTACGGGACTCGGCGCTGACCTTCGCCTCTCCGTTGATCACGCGGGAGACTGTCGACCTGGACACGCCCGCCCGGGCGGCGACCTCCTCCAGCGTCGGGCGGCGCGCGGTGTCCGGCGGCGGACCGCCCCGCCTGATGACGTCGCGGTACCAAAGGCCGCTGTCTTTGACCAGCCGACGCTGCGTCGCGAAGTCGACGTGGATGATGCCGAACCTGCGGTGATAGCCGTCGGCCCACTCGAAGTTGTCCAGCAGCGACCAGACGAGGAAGCCGCGCAGATCGGCGCCGGACTCGATCGCGGCGTGCGCGGCCCGCAGGTGGCCGTCCAGGTAGCCGATGCGGTCGGCGTCGGGCACCCGGTCGCCGGCCACCACGTCGTGGAACGCGGCGCCGTTCTCGGCGACGATCAGGCCGACCTCCGGGTAGTCGCGGGCCAGCCGGACGAGCACGCGGTGGAGCCCGGTGGGGACGATCGGCCAGCCCATCGCCGTGGTGGGGGCGTCAGCGGTACGAAACTCGATGCCCTCGCTGCCGGGAAAGGCGGGGTTGCCCGGAGCGCCCGGCCGGGCCCGGACGATGGAGGGGTTGTAGTAGTTGACGCCGAGCAGGTCGATGGGCCGATTGATCAGGGCGAGGTCGCCGTCGCGGATGTGGCCGAGCCCGGCGATCCGCTCCGCGATCGACAGCACCTCGGCGGGGGAGGCGCCGCGCAGCGCCGGTTCGAGGAACTGCCGATTGAGCAGGGCGTCGACCCTGCCCACCGCCTCGGCGTCGGCGCCGGCCGGCACGTGGTCCGGATCGTCGACCTGCTCGGGCGTCAGCACCGGCGTGACGTTGAGGGTGAGCGCGATCTCCACGGCGGTGGCTGCGCGCCGGCCGGTGCGCAGCGCCTCGACGGCAAGGCCGTGGCCGAGCAGCAGGTGATGGATCGCGCGGAAGGCGTCGGCCGGCGAGGTACGGCCGGGCGCGTGCACTCCGATGCCATAGCCGAGGATCGCCGCGACCCACGGCTCGTTCACCGTCATCCACGTGCCGACCCGATCGCCGAGCCGGTCGGCGACCACTCGGGCGTAGTCGGCGAAGCGGTACGCGGTCTCGCGCACGGCCCAGCCGCCCGCGTCCTCGAGCGCCTGCGGCAGGTCCCAGTGATAGAGGGTGACGTACGGCGCGATTCCGGCCGCGAGAAGTTCGTCGACGAGCCGGTCGTAGAAGTCCAGGCCGGCCTGGTTGACCGCGCCGGCGCCGGCCGGCAGCACCCTCGGCCAGGAGACAGAAAAGCGGTAGGCGGCCAGCCCGAGATCGCGCATCAGCCGGACGTCGTCGGCATGGCGCCGGTAGTGGTCGCAGGCCACATCGCCGGTGTGGCCGTCGGCCACCTTGCCCGGCGTGTGCGAGAACGTGTCCCAGATGGAGGGCCGGCGTCCGTCGGCGCCGGCGGCCCCCTCGACCTGGTAGGCCGCGGTGGCGGCGCCCCAGACGAAACCCTTGGGAAAGACCGGCGCCTGATCTGACTTTTTGCTGCTCGACGCGGTCATGTCGGCCACCCCTCGCGCGACGCCATGAACCCCCGCGCTCGTATCGTAGGCCGCTCAACGGCGCACCCGGAGAGCATATTCCGAAAGGTTTCTAGACGGGACTCGAAGGCTTTCGGGGTAGCGGTTGAAATACCGGACGCAGCCGACCAAGATTCGATGTGGATTTTATGTAAAACAAGCGCCTGCTCAGGCGATGTCCCGGGTAACGGAAGTGATCCAGGAGGTTCGCGTTGACAACCAAATCGCCGGATCCGGACCCCGCGCCGGGCCCGGACAACGGCACCTACCAGTCCATCAGCGAGAGCACGACCTACCAAGAGCTCCGCAAGCGGTTCCGTTCCTTCGTCTTCCCGATGACGGTGGCCTTCCTCCTGTGGTACCTCCTGTACGTCGTGCTCTCGGCGTACGCGCGTGGCTTCATGGGCACCAAAGTGGTCGGCAACATCAACGTCGCCCTCGTCTTCGGGCTGTTGCAGTTCGTTTCGACCTTCCTGATCACCTGGTGGTACGCCAAGTTCGCGGCGCGCCGACTCGACCCGGCGGCCGAAGAGATCCGTAACTCGGCATCGGAGGTGCGGTCGTGACGGGGACCGGAGTGCTCGCGGTTTCGGAGACCACGCACCGCACCATCTCTATCGCGCTCTTCGCGGTCTTCGTCGCCATCACCCTGTACATCACGATCTGGGCGAGCCGGCACACCAAGACCGCCGCCGACTTCTACGCGGGCGGGCGGCAGTTCAGCGGCCTGCAAAACGGCCTGGCCATCGGCGGCGACTATATGTCGGCCGCCTCGTTCCTCGGCATCGGCGGACTCATCGCCCTGTTCGGCTACGACGGCTACCTCTACTCGATCGGGTTCCTCGTGGCCTGGCTGGTGGCGTTGCTGCTGGTGGCCGAGCTGCTGCGCAACTCGGGCCGGTTCACGATGGCCGACGTGCTGGCCTTCCGGATGCGGCAGCGCCCGGTCCGTACGGCCGCCGGCGTGTCCACCATCACGGTTTCGATCTTCTACCTGCTGGCGCAGATGGTCGGCGCGGGCGCGCTGGTGGCGCTGCTGCTCGGGGTGAGCGGTGAGGGCGCCAAGATCGCCACCATCGTCGTCGTCGGCGCGCTGATGATCTTCTACGTCACCGTCGGCGGCATGAAGGGCACCACGTGGGTGCAGATCGTCAAAGCCGTGTTGCTGATGAGCGGCGCCTTGCTGATGACCGTCTGGGTGCTGGCGAAGTACAACTTCAACATCTCGACGCTGCTCGGCGCGGCCGCGGATCAAAGCGGCGAGGGCGCGGCGTTCCTCGAGCCCGGGCTGCGGTACGGCGCCACCGACTTCTGGAGCAAGATCGACCTGCTGTCGCTCGGGCTGGCGCTGGTGCTCGGCACCGCCGGGCTGCCGCACATCCTGATCCGCTTTTACACCGTGCCGAACGCCAGGGCCGCCCGTACGTCGGTGAACTGGGGCATCGGGCTCATCGGCACGTTCTACCTGATGACGCTGGTGCTC
This sequence comes from uncultured Thermomonosporaceae bacterium, assembly GCA_937891035.1. Taxonomy (GTDB): domain Bacteria; phylum Actinomycetota; class Actinomycetes; order Streptosporangiales; family Streptosporangiaceae; genus CALAED01. The sequence goes on from CALAED010000390.1 coordinate 3,521, forward strand.
GGTTTCGGCGCCGCGGCGCTGGTGGGGAGCTCGGTGATCAGGGAACAGGACAGAGCGGGCAACACCGCGTTGCCGCAGCTGGCCCAAGAACTCGGCGGCGGCGCCGGATCATGGGGCGGCTCCATCTTCCTGGCGGTCATCGCCGCGGTGGCGTTCGCCACCATCCTCGCCGTCGTCGCCGGGCTCACGCTCGCCTCGTCGTCGTCGTTCGCGCACGACCTGTTCGCCAATGTGATCAAGCGCGGCACGGCCAGCGAGCGCGACGAGGTGAGCGCCGCGCGGATGGCCGCCTTCGTCATCGGCGCGATCGCCATCGTGCTGTCGATCTTCGCCCGGGGCATCAACGTGACGTTCCTGGTCGCGCTGGCCTTCGCGGTCGCCGCGGCGGCCAACCTTCCGACCCTGCTGTACTCGTTGTACTGGAAGCGGTTCAACACGAGGGGCGCGGTGACGGCCATCTATGGCGGACTGATCTCCTCGGTGGCACTCGTGCTGGTCAGCCCGATCTGCTGGGGCGGCCCGTCCGCCACGCTGCCCCGCGGCAACGCAGACGCGATCTTCAGCACCGAGATCACCGCGCCGATCCCGTTGCAGAACCCGGGCATCATCTCGATCCCGCTGGGCTTCCTGCTCGGCTGGCTCGGCACCGTACTGTCCAAGGAGGACACCACGGCCAAGGCCACTGAGCTTGAGGTCCGGTCGCTCACCGGCATCGGCGCTCATTAGCCCACGGCTCATCTCCTATCGGCGCTCGTGCCCCTCGTCGCCTGACGGGGGGCACAAGCGTGCCGGGACCGGCGGATCGGATCCCCGAGTGGGCGGCGGCTACGCCGGGGTGGCGCGCAGGCCCGGCTGACCCGGCACCGGGACGGTCCGACCGGTCGGCAACGGTAATGACCTGGCATGATCGGGACATGGCCGATCAGGTCGGGCCGGGCGGTCAGGTGCCGGCGGCCGACATCGACACCTCCTGGGCGCGGGTGGCCGCGACCGCCGGCCCGCACGTCGAGGTGCGGGTCCATGACGTCGGCCGGGACGAACCGCCCGCGCGCGGCGGCTTCGATCCCGCCCGGCTCGTCTTGGTGCCCTTGCCGGAGCCGGCGCGCCGCCTGGACTCGGCCACCGCACCGATGATCTCCGCCTGGGGCCGCCGTGTCTGACCCGCGGCCGCGGCTGTTGCTGCTCGATGGCCACTCGATGGCCTATCGGGCGTTCCACGCGCTGCCGGTGGAGAACTTCAGCACGACGGGCGGCCAGCCCACCAACATGATCTACGGGTTCGCCTCGATGTTGGCCAATACGCTGCGCGACGAGCGGCCGACGCACGTGGCCGTCGCGTTCGACGTCTCGCGCCGGACGTTCCGTACGGAACAGTTCGCGGACTACAAGGCGGGCCGGGCACGGGCGCCGGCGGAGTTCAAGAGCCAGCTGAAGATCCTCGACGACCTGCTAACTGCGATGGGCCTGACGACGTTGCGGGTCCCCGGGT
>CALAED010000391.1 GCA_937891035.1 uncultured Thermomonosporaceae bacterium
AAATTTCAGCCTTATTGTCGGTTTACTTCCCCGGGAAAGCACACACCAATCGGACGGATCGGCATGTCCACTGGGGGTCGTCATTCGCTGAACTCACACCCATCTCCGGCACTTCCGTTCTGCCCGCGAGAACAGACGTTGCCCATCGTGATCGTCATGCCGGCGATGGGCTTTAGCGACATTCGAATCGAAGGCCAATCACTTCCGCTCTTCCCCGACTAGTAGACGTTTTCGGAGCCGGTCGGCATGTCTAACGAGCCAAAAGGCGATGTCACCGAAACAGCCGGTCCCTCACGCCAGATTAGGCCGATCTGTCATACTTCACGGGCCACGAACGGGTTTGCGCGGCCTAATCAGGCCTGGCGCTGCGGCCGATAGTACGGTCGACGTCGGCAACCGCCCCGTAGAGGTGCTGCCGCGAGAGCCAATGAAGGTCGTCCATGCGTTGCACGACTCCTACCACAACCGGCACGTGATGGCGTCGCGCAAGCTGCTCAAGCGAGAAAACGGACCACCAGGCGCGAAAAGCGACTCGCGTCCAAGCGCGCGCGTCCCAGCCGAGCAGGAGGACATCCGGCGCATACCTGCGCACCGCACGATTCAGGTTCCACGGGTACATGACGATGATGCCCAGGCGCACCGGTCGCGCACCCTCCCACGGAAAGGATCTTGCGACGGCGGCAAAGGCAAATACGACCGAGCGACGGGCCACATTGCTGGCAACCAGCCTCTCGATGACTCTAGAGACAAGTCCCGGCTCCTTCACCTCCACAAACAGTTCAAGATCAGTGGGCGAGAGTAGCGACAGTGCCGCATCGAGGGTAAGCGCATTCTCGACATGACGCGGCGGGGCGTGTGACACCACCAATGTGTCGGAATCCGCTGCACGGCAGACGTCGAATTCGACACCGGATATTCTGTCGTCACGGGCGGCACGTACGAACGCGGCGAGTGAGTTTTCGCCCCGACCCGCGGACCATCCACGATGCGCAATAAGCTTCATGACGAAGTCCGTAAAGCCAAGCTACGCGCGCCATGCAATCTCCCCGTAGAGAGAAATGTCAATCCGCGGCCACGACGTTGGCCCCTGATCACCGCGGCGGCGCGGGCTTTTTAGATAGCGGGCCAGGGCCCCGGATCATCCCGGAAACGTTGCCGCTATTTGCCATCTGCTTCATCACTTCGCGTCACCGGACCGTGCGCGCCGACTGGCGCTGGGACCGGCGGCTATTTCGCCGCGATGGTTGTGGGTTTACCCTCCTCGCCGACGAAGACCACCAGGACCTTGGCCGGAACATTGCCCTTATTGAAAAGCTGGTGTTGGTGATTGAGAGCCTCGATGTAGGCTTCGCCGGTTTTGTATTGATGCGGTTGTCCGCCGTGACTCTGCAACTCCACCTCGCCCTCGAGGACATAGACGTAGGTCGGTACCGGGTGCTCATGCAGTGGCGTGCGACCACCGGGCTCGATGGTCCCAATAACGGAGATCATTTCTGGCTTGTCTGTCTTCGGATAAACAAT
>CALAED010000392.1 GCA_937891035.1 uncultured Thermomonosporaceae bacterium
CCGCCGTGACCACCACCGGCGTCTATTGCCGGCCGAGTTGCCCGGTGGTGCCGCCCAAGGTCGAGCACATGCGTTTTTACGCCACCGCGGCGGCGGCACAGCAGGCGGGGTTCCGCGCCTGCAAGCGGTGCCGGCCGGACGCCAGCCCGGGGTCGCCGGAGTGGAACGAACGCGCCGACCTGGTGGCCAGGGCGATGCGGCTGATCGCCGACGGAGTGGTGGACCGCGAAGGCGTGCCCGGCCTGGCCGCGCGTCTCGGCTATTCCACCCGGCAGATCCAGCGCCAGCTGGTCGCCGAACTTGGCGCGGGCCCGCTCGCGCTCGCCCGGGCGCAGCGCGCGCAGACCGCGCGGCTGCTGATCGAGACGAGCCCGCTGCCGCTGGGCGACGTCGCGTTCGCCGCGGGCTTTTCCAGCATCCGGACCTTCAACGACACCGTGCGCCAGGTCTTCGCCCTCTCCCCCACCGAGCTGCGGCGCCGCTCGTCGCGCGGGCGGGCGGCGGCCTCCGGCGCGCTGGGCGCGTTGTCGTTGCGGCTGCCGTTCCGCACGCCGCTGTGCCCGGACAACCTGTTCGGCCATCTCGCCGCCACCGCCGTACCCGGTGTCGAAGAGTGGCGGGACGGGGCTTATCGGCGCACGCTGCGGCTGCCGCATGGACCGGGCGTGGTGTCTTTGCGGCCGCTGCCCGACCACATCTCCTGCCAGCTGACCCTGACCGACCTGCGCGACCTGTCGACCGCGATCAGCCGCTGCCGGCAACTGCTCGACCTCGACGCCGACCCGCTCGCGGTCGACGAGTTGTTGCGCGGCGATCCGGTGCTGGCGCCGCTGGTCGACAAGAGCCCGGGACGCCGGGTGCCGCGTACGGTCGACGCCGCGGAGTTCGCTGTCCGCGCCGTGCTCGGCCAGCAGGTCTCGACCGCCGCGGCGCGCACGCATGCCGCCAGGTTGGTGACCGCGCATGGCGAGCCGGTCAACGACGGCGGCGGCGGCCTGACCCACCTGTTCCCGAGCCCCAAGGCGCTGGCCGCGCTCGACCCGACGGCACTCGCGTTCCCGCAGGCGCGGCGCACCACGATCACCACCTTGGTCGCGGCGCTGGCCGCCGGCGAGATCGACCTCGGCGCCGGTACGGACTGGAACGCCGCTCGCGCCCACCTCGCCGCGCTGCCGGGCTTCGGGCCATGGACCATCGAGATCATCGCGATGCGCGCCCTCGGCGACCCGGACGCGTTCATCCCCACCGACCTCGGCGTCCGGCTCGCCGCCCGCGCCGTGGGCCTGCCCGGCTCTCCGGGAGCGCTCACCCGCCACGCGGCAGCCTGGCGACCGTGGCGCGCCTATGCCGTGCAGTACCTATGGGCCACCGGCGACCACCCCATCAACCGCCTGCCCAGCCGATGACCCTCGCGCCCCCGCACCCGCACCCCGCACCACCTGGCGCACCTCGCCCGCACCCGGGCTCCGGGCACTTGGCTCGCTGAGCGCCGGCCGCCGGGACGCCTGGTGAACCTTATGGCCTGCGGAACGTCACCGCGCCCTGTTGCTCGCGCCCGTCGCCTCGGCCGTCGCCTCGGCGGCGGCGAGCCGTGCGGAAACGCGCGCGTTGTAGCCGACCAGCGCGATCACGACCAACAGCAGGCCGCTGTCGATGAGGAGCGACGACGTCATCGCCCGGGTGAAGTCCGCGGTGGCCGGGAAGGGGCTCGCCACCGTGAAGAACACCGTGCCGACGATGGCGATCCCCGCCGATCCGGCGAACTGCTGGGCCGTCGTGAGGATGCCGGAGCCGACCCCCGCCTGATGGGGCCGCACCCGTACCAGGGCGACGCCGATGAGGTGCGGGAGGACCAAGCCATTGCCGGTCCCGACCAGTGTGATCAACGCGATGATCCACGCCAGCCCGGCGTCCGCGTCCGCGACGTACAGCCGCAGCGCGAGCAGCAGCAGGCTCGTGACCGTGAGCCCGGCGCCGAGCACGACGACGCGCAGCCCGTACCGGTCGACCAGCCTGGAGCCGGCGAGCGCCGTGACGGAAAACAGCACGCCCATCGGGGCGAACGCGAGACCGGCCTGGAGCGCCGACAGCCCGAGCCCGTCCTGCAGCAACAGGGTGAGGGTGAACATGAAGCTCGCGAAGTAGGCGAGAAAGGCGGCGGCGGCCCCGATCCCGGCGACGTACGAACCGACCTTGAACAGCGACATGTCCAGGATCGGCTGGCCGCCGCGGGCGCCGAGTCGGCGCTGCCAGGCGGTGGTCACCGCCCCGGCCGGCAGCGCGCCGGCCATGCAGATCCACGTCCAGGCCGGCCAGCCCTCCTCGTGCCCAAGCACCAGCGGCACCAGCAAGAGCGCCAGCGTCGTCGCGATGCCGATGGCGCCGAGCGGATCAAGTCTGGCGGGGCGACCGGGCTCGCGGCGGGGCAACAGCCGTACGGCGAGAACCGTCGCGACCACGCCGATGGGGAGGTTGATGAGGAAGATGATCCGCCAGCCCAGCCCGAAGAGGTCGGCGGTGACCAGCAGCCCGCCGAGCACTTGACCCGCGATCGATCCGAGTCCGCCCGCGGCCCCGTACCAGCCAAGCGCCCGCGGCCTGGTCTCGGCCGGGAACACCGATGTGATCACGGCCAGCACCTGGGGCACCATCATCGCCGCCGTGCACCCCTGTACGAGCCGCGCGACGACGAGCTGCGCCGGATTCGCCGCGACGCCGCACAGCAGCGAGGCGATGGTGAAGGCGATCATGCCCCCCACGAACATGCGGCGGTATCCGTACAGGTCACCGAGTCGGCCGCCGGTGATCATCCCGCCGGCATAGGCGAATATGTAACCGCCGACGATGAGCTGGAGCGCCGCCGGCCCGGCGCCGAGTTCGCGCTGCAGCGATGGCGCCGCCACGTTCACCACGAAGAAGTCGAACTGGGCCATGAACCACGCCGAGAGCAGCACGACGAGCATGGGCCCCTGCCGCCCGATGGACGGACTCGCGCCGGCCGACGGCTCGCGGACGGCAGAGGTCTCGGCCATCGGGTGCCTCTCTCATCGGCGGGGAGTCACACGAAGAAAGTCACCTCGATCCAGATTCATTCCGGCCGCTCCCCAACCCGGCCCGTGCTCCCTCCCGCGATCATTCCCTCGAACGGATGGCCGGCCGCTACCATGCACCCCGGCCGACCAGGCGCAGGTGTCCCGGGGCCAGGTCCGGGATAACCGTGGCGGTGCGCTTATCCGGAGAGTGCGGTATTCCTCCGATCAGACACCTTCGATCCAGTATCTCTGCAGCCTGGCGACGGCTTCCTCTTTGGCCATCAGTGCGACCTCCGCCTCGGCTAGACCGACTCTGGAGATCAGCAAGTGGACGAGGTCGGCGGGCAGCGCCTCCGATGGCGGCGTGGGCGTGCCGCGATCCGGCACGATTTTGTCTTGGACACAGGCCCAGAACGTCGCCTCGTCCACCTGAAGCTGATCGCGGAGGATATGGCCCCAGATGCTTGGGCCATAGGTACTCCGATCGACCGGGTGCGAAATGCGAGTCCGTAGGATCCGGCCATCGGCAAGGTCCAGCTCGTAAGTGACATGGTGAGTCCCCGTTCGCCCTCGGGCGTTCCGCACCGGACGCCACCCTTCCGTCCGGCAGAAGCGATCGTGGTCCTCATGCGTGGGCTGCGGCCAGGTCACCTGGCCTGCCCCACCAGCCAGTCACGCAACTGCTCATCATCGCTCAGGCTGATCAGCTGGACGAGCCCCCAGTTCTCGCGATGATTCGGAACATCGACTAGATGGTCCTGCCAGTCTTCGGCGTACTCACGCAGCGAATCGATCATCTCCGTGACGGCCTCGTCGAAGGTCCCGCCGTCCGCAGCGAGAGGCAGCCCGGGGATGAAGATCGACCAGCCTCCGGCTTCCGCGACCACTTGCGCACGAGACGGACTGACCACTGCGAGGTAGTGCCGCAAACGCTCGACGTCCACGATGGCGGTCGTGGCCGTCTCACGACGCACCGTGGCCACGCGTCCTTTCTCAGCCGCGTCCAGGAGTGCCTTGAGATGAGCCCGGGCCTCCGTATAGCTGTCGAAGTGAACAGCGGTCATGGCGCTACCTCCCTCGCGGCGTGCTCCCAGAGTGCCACGCATCATGACGTACTTCAAGTACGTCACGTACTTAGGAGGCTACCCGGAGCCGGAGAGATCTCGTTGCACTGGATGCAACGCGACCTGTCCGGACACCGGAGCGATGAACCGCCTTTTCGTCAGATCACCTGCCTGACCGCGCTTTTATTCCGCAGCGAAGCTCAGAATCAGTCAGCTGCAGCCGCTGGTGGAGCCGCAGCCCTCACAGACGTAGCAGCTGCCGGCAGGGCGCATCTTGGTGCCGCAGGTGAGGCAGAGCGGCGCGTCGGCGGTACGGCCCTGGTGGCTTTCGATCACCTCGGTGCTGGATCCGGCCGGCGGCGTCTCGGCGGCCGGCTTGGGCCGGTCGGCCGGCTTCTCGATGGCGGCGGACTGGGCGAGCGTCTCCCGATCGACCTCCTCGTCGGCGTGCAGGGTGGCCGGATCCTCTCCCGCCGCCTGCAGGGCGCGCTCTTCGGCGGTGAAGATGCCGAGTTCGGCGCGCTGCTCGAACGAGAGGTGATCGAGGGCCAGCCGGCGGAAGATGTAGTCCATCACCGACGTCGCCATCCGGATGTCCGGGTCGTCGGTCATGCCGGCCGGCTCGAAGCGCATGTTGGTGAACTTGCTGACGTACGTCTCGAGCGGCACGCCGTACTGCAGGCCGATGGAGATCGCCACCGAGAAGGCGTCCATGACACCGGCCAGGGTGGACCCCTGCTTCGACATCTTGAGGAAG
>CALAED010000393.1 GCA_937891035.1 uncultured Thermomonosporaceae bacterium
CCCGCCTGCAGGAACAGCTGCAGGCGGTGGCGCCCCGCCCCGGCGGCTACCCGATCGTCGACCACCAGATCTACAACGTGCACCAGCGGGTCGCCACGACGTTCCGGGTCGGCAACATCGTCATCGCCGGGGACGCCGCCCACATCAACAGCCCGATCGGCGGAGTCGGCCTCAACAGTGGTATCCACGACGTGATGGACGTCGCGGCGAGAATCGCACGCATCCGGGCGGGCGAGACCGACCCGGAGGCCGAGTTGTCCGCGTACGACGCCGTACGGCGGCGGATCGCGGTGGAGTACGTCCAGGCCGACACCCAGCGCAACACCGAACGCCTGAAGGAGACGGACGCGGCGCGGCGGCGCGCGAGCCAGGAGGAGATGCGGGCGACCGCGGCCGATCCCGCCCGGTCCCGCGCGTACATGCGGCGAGTGTCCCTGCTGGAAAGCGTGCGCCGCTTCGGCATCGGCCGGCCGCCGGACGAGCTGACCGCGATCGCCACGGCGCCGCCGCGGCCCTGACGACCCGACGTTTCCGAACCGGATCCCCGGAGAGGAGCACACAACCAATGACAGTCGACAACAGGCACGCCGCTCAGCAGCAGCAGCAGGAGGAGGAGGAGGAGCGGAAGGAGCGGCGGCGGCCGGCCGAGCACGGCGAGCCGGAACTGGAGGCACTCTACGCCGATCTGGCCGCCGCCCGGCTGCAACCCCTGTGGACCATCACCGAGGACCTGCTGCCGCCAGAACCACGGCCGGCCGCGGTGCCCTGGCTGTGGCCGGCCGCGACGATGCGGCCGCTGGCCGAGCGGGCGATCCGCCTGGTCCCGGTGGAGCGCGGCGGCGAACGGCGCGTGCTGTCGCTGGTCAATCCCGGTCTGGGCGGCCGCCCATACGCGGCCGGCACGCTGTGGGGCGCGATCCAATGTCTGGGACCGCGCGAGTCGGCGCCCGCCCACCGGCACACCCCGGGTGCCATCAGGTTCGTCCTCGACGGCGAAGGCGTCTGGACGACGGTGGACGGCGACGCGTGCGACATGGGCCCGGGCGACCTGATCCTCACGCCGGCGTGGGCCTGGCACGACCACGTCAACGGCGGCGACTCGACCATGTTCTGGTTCGACGGCCTCGACCTGCCGATGATCCAGGCCCTGGACGCCGTCTTCTTCGAGCCGTACCCCGATCAGCGACAGCCGGTGAGGGGCGAGCACAACACATCGGAACGGGCGTACCGCACGACGCCGGGCCGATTCACCCCCGACCAGGTCACCGAGGCGACCGAACCGATCTCGTCCCCGTTGCTGATCTACCGGTGGGCCGACACCGACGCCGAGCTCACCCGGCTGGCCGCCACCACCGGACAGCACGCGGTCAGCGTCGAGTTCACCAACCCCGAGACGGGCACCAGCGTGCTGCCCACGCTGGCCTGCGGCATGCACCGGATCGCCGCCGGCCACGGCACCCTCCCCGTACGCCGCGCCGGCAACATGGTCTACGTCGTGTTCCGCGGCGAAGGCCACAGCGTCATGGGCGGACAACGCTTCGACTGGCGCGCGGGCGACATGTTCGCGGTCCCGTCGTGGACCCCCGTCGACCACCACGCCACCGCGCAGGCCGATCTCTTCAGCATCGGCGACGCTCCGGTGCTGCGCGCCCTCGGCGTCTACCGAGAGCAGGTGCTCAGCGAACCGCAGATCATCACCTCGACCTTCCGGCCGTCCTGATGAAGCTGGCGATCTTCGACGATCATCGCCTCGGCGTCGTCACCTCCGAGGGGGTGGCCGACGTCACCGCGGCGCTCCCCTGGCCGTACGACCCGGACCCGCTGACCGCCGGCTGGTGGCGCCGGCTGTGCCGCGACCTCCCCTCCATCCGCGGCGAACTGGAGCGCGCGGCCAAAGAGCGCCCGCCCGTCCCGCTCGACGCTGTACGCCTCCTTGCTCCGGCGCTCAACCCGTCCAAGATCGTGGCGGCCGCCAGCAATTACGCCGACCACGTCGCGGAGATGCACGGCGTCCAGGAACGCACCCTCGGCCGGGTCGAGTCATGGATGATGAACTTCGACATCTTCCTCAAGGCCCCGTCGGCCATTTGCGGCCCCGCCGACGACATCGTGCTCCCGCCCGCCGTCCTCGAGGCCGGCCACGAGATCCACCACGAGTCCGAACTCGTGGTCGTCATGGGAACCGTCGGCAAGGACATCCCGGAGTCCTCCGCCCTCGACCACGTCGCCGGCTACACGCTCGGCCTCGACATGACCGTACGCGGCGAGGGCGACCGCTCACGCCGCAAGTCGTACGACACGTTCAGCCCGCTCGGCCCGTACCTCGTCACCGCCGACGAGGTCGGCGACCCGGCCGACCTCGACATCCGCCTGTCCGTGAACGGCGCCGAGCGACAGCACGTCCACACCTCGACGATGATCACCAAGGTGCCGGCGATCGTCGCCTACGCCTCGTCGGTCATGACCCTGCTGCCCGGCGACCTCATCTTCACCGGCGCCCCGCCCGGCGTCGGCCCCATCAGCCCCGGCGACACCCTCGTCACCAGCATCACCCGCATCGGCGAAATGCACTTGCACGTCCACTGACTCTAAACTTGACACCCCGCGCCGTTACAGACATCGACGAAGGTCGATATTTGGCAAGCCCGAAATTCGATCTGGTGCCTTTTCGCAGGTCACACACCGTGCTGGAACGATTTCCTGTTTCGGTGTTTAGGTGCCTTTACGGAAACTAACCGCTTTACTCAAGCGGGCACATCTATGCAATGATGTGGTTACGGTGGGAAATCACGTGGCGGCCCTGCGCGTCATAGCTCCCGCCGCGAGGACGTAGAGATCGTTTTGTGGGGGACCAACGCATGGGCGACTACGCCGCCGACGGTTCAAGCAACCAAAATGACCTGTCGCGCTACAACAGCCCGGGAACGCACCGCTCAGCCAACCGGCCCTGGAGCTACAGCGTCGACGATGTGGGCACCGGGTACCGGGTCGACACCGACCGGTTGAACGCGATCGCAGTGGCCATGGAGCAGGATCTGCGCGAGTTGGAGACCGCTCTCAACGGGGTCACGTCGATGGCTCCGATCACCACGCAGCACGTGAGTTGGTCGCGGGGAGGCACGGAGTTCGCCGGGTTAGCACAGAAGGCGATGGAGGGCTTCACCCAGTACTACCAGGAGCTGCAGACGGGCTACCGGACGGTGATCTACAAGCTGTACAGGCAGGCGGGCAACTACCGAAAGGCCGAGGAGTACAGCACAGCCACCGCCGCGAGCGCCTACACGGGTTCCACGTCGCCAGGCCGTGTTCCCACGACCGACTCGACGGGCCGGTTCTGAGGCTGACCGCGAACAGGAGGGGTGACACTCATGGCCGACAACAAGGGCACGTTTTACATCCGTAACCGCTGCCCCTACGTCCCGGACTACGCGACGACCGGTGGCGGCGGCTTCACTCTGGAGTCGGTGAAGGCGATGCTCAGCTCCATGCAGCCGGAGCATGTGGAAGCGGTCGGACAGGCCTACATCGCCGCCGCGAACGCCCTCGCCACGGCGACGGACGGGCTGCACGAACACGCCCGGCGCATCACTGACGCGTGGAGCGGCGAGAACGCGCAGACGGCGCTGAAACAGCTCGGGCAGCTGAACACCACCGCGGCGGAACTGGAGGAAAAGAGCGAGGCGACTGGCCGCACCTACACCTGGCTGGGCACGGAGATCCTGCCGTGGTACAAGGACCAGGGCCAGAGTATGGGCGACGGCCTCATCCGCACCGGCGGCGACGACAAGGCGGCGCTCGAACTGCTCGACCGTATGGACCACCGCCTCGTGGAGGGCTACAACGCCATGCCCGAGAGCATCACCAAGGACCTCCCGCCCCCGCTAAAGGAGGTTGGCGACATCGGGGAGAAGGATGACTTTGGCACCCGCGACCCGAGCAGGACAGGGACGCTGCCGAGCGTTCCTTCCGTCCCCCAGCTTGATAACACATCCGATCTATCCGCGTGGGACGGCGCCGATACGCGTACTCCGACCGACACCTTGCCCGGCCGCCCTGGGAGCGACTTGCCCGATCCGACCGATGGAGGCACCGGGCTTCCTCCCTCCGGGGGCGCCGGTCTGCCCGGCGCGGGCGGTACCGATCTCGCTGGAGCCGGTGGCGGGATCGGCCCCGATCCGTTCGGTGCCGGCGGCCTCGGCGGCGGCGCGGGGGCGGCGGGCGGTCTTGGCGGCGGCGTCGGCACGGGCGGTCCCGGTGGCGTTCTCGGCATGGGTGCGCCGGGCTCGGCCGGCTTCGGCCGGGGCGGTCGTTCGGGCTCCGCAGGCGACCGCACCGGCGGCAAGGCCGGTCTGGGTGGCCCTGGTGGTCCTATGGGCGCCGGCGGCGGGCAGGGCGGCAATGACGAAGAGGAGCGCGAGCGTTCGACCTGGCTGACCGAAGACGAGGACGTCTGGACCGCCGATGGCGATATCGCCCCTCCCGTGATTGGTGACCACTGAGAATGGCGCCATGACGCGGCGGCGAAGGAGTGGTTGAGTGCGACGAGCACAATGGCGGAAAGCTGTGGGCACGGCTACGGCGGCGGGCGCGCTCATAGCCGCCTGTATCGCGAGTCCAGCGGCCGCTGTCCCGGGTCCCCATAAGGAAGAGTGGTGGTTCTCCGGCTGGGCGCTTCAGCAGGATGTGTGGCCGCTCACCCAAGGCCGGGGCGTCACCGTCGCCATCATCGACACCGGCGTCAATGCCGCGGTGCCCGATCTCGACGGCTCCGTAATACCCGGCAAGGACTTCGAACGCCCAGGCGATCGCGGGATGGTCGATCACGATCCGGGCGCCGGTCACGGCACGGGGATGGCCAGCCTGATCGCCGCCCAAGGGCGGCGTACGGGCTGGGTGGGGGTCGCTCCGGAGGCCAAGATTCTCCCCATCGCGACCATCAGCGACGATCCCGACCGTATCGCCAGCGGCATCCGCTTCGCCGCCGACCATGGCGCCAAGGTCATCAGCATGTCGATCGCCGCGGAGTGGAGCGGCGACCCACCGTGTCCAGCCGTCGTCGCGGACGCCGTCGTCTACGCAGCGGAACGCGACGCAGTCCTCGTCGCCGGCTCCGGGAACTCGGGGGACCGCAACAACTTCTCGGCGTTCCCCGCCGGGTGCCCGGGCGTGGTCGCGGTGGGCGCGATCCAGGCCCAGGGGCTCAAGCCGTGGGTGGCGACCCAGCGCAAGGACTATGTGGCGGTGGCCGCGCCGGGAGCCCAGGTCGGCTCGATCGGCAAGGACGGTCGCCTCTACCACAATGGTTACGGGACCAGCCAGGCGACGGCGCTGACGTCTGGCGTCGTGGCGCTGATCCGCGCCAGGTATCCCGACATGCCCGCTCGTCAGGTCGTCCAGCGGCTCATCAACACCGCGAGGGACGTGGGGCCGAAGGGCAGGGACGACCAGACCGGCCACGGCCTGATCATCGCCGACAAGGCGCTCACCGCGAACGTACCGGCCTCGGCTCCCAATCCGGTCTACGCGGCGCTCGACGAGTGGAAGGCCCAGCGTGCCCAGCAGCAGCGTCAGGTGACCCAGGCGCCGGCCGCGGGCCAGAACCCATCGTCGAGCAGTGGCGGCATCGGCTCGGGAATGATGCTCACCGGCGCCGCCGTCGTCCTCGTTCTCGCTGTCGGCATCGTCATGCTGGTCGCGCTCCGACGTCGCAAGCCGGCCCCGGCATATGCGGTGCCGCCACAGCAACAGTTCGGCCCGCCGAGCCAGTTCGGCGCCCCGCCGCCCGCACCGCCGTCGTACCCCCCACGGCCGGGCCAAGGACCGCCGCCTCCAAGCGGCCATTCATACGGGCAACAGCCTCCTCGGTACGCCGGCCCAGCCCATCCACCTCATGGACGCGGGCCCGGCTGACGGCGACACGGTGACGAAAGAGCCGCCACCCGTGAGCCCACGGGACGTCGCCTTCCACAAGGCTCGCGACGAATTGGTCGCCACCGGCCGATCTTCCGACGGGCGGGTGCACATACAGGTACGGGGAATGCGGTCGTGGACGGTGCGGATCAAGGACGACACGCTGCGCACCTTAA
>CALAED010000394.1 GCA_937891035.1 uncultured Thermomonosporaceae bacterium
CGTGCAGCGCTCGTGCGTAGTCGCCCGGCGCGCCCGAGGCATGCAGATAATTGGCCGCCCCCATGACCGCGTCCCGCGCATCGCGGATGTCTCCGCCCAGGCCATAGGCCTTCCAAGTGGCCGGCAGGAACTGCATCGGCCCCTGCGCGCCGGCCGAACTCGTCGACCGCACCCGGCCGAACTTGGTCTCCACGAGCATGACCGCCGCCAGCACCTGCCAGGAGATCTCAAAGCGTCGTCCGGCCCGCTGGAAGTAGCCGAGCAGGGTGCCGGCGGGCAGCGGCCGCGCGGTGCGCACCACGTTCGGGTCGCGTACCGGGCGGGTCAGCGAAAGCAGGTCGCTGATGGCCGTCACGTTGTCTTTGACCTGCGCGGCCAGCGGTGCGCGCAGCCTGGCGGCGGTGCGGCGGGTCAGCGCGGGGCGCCGGGCCAAGAAGCGGTAGATGCGCTGCAGGTAGAGGGTCGGCAGAACGACCGATGGGGGCGGCTCGCCGTGGGCGAGGGCACCGCCGGATCGCCAGGCGTCGATCGCGCGGTCGAGCGCGTGGTCCGTCCGCGTCACGGCGTCCGCCGCCCACCCGGCGTCGTTGCGAATCGGCGCGTCCGGCGCCGGCGCGGCCACGGGTGCGTCCGCCGGTGCCCCGCCCGGGGACACCCCGCCCGACGGCGCCGCGGTCGCGCTCGATTTGCCCGGTCCGGGCGGTGCCGATGGGCTTTCCTGGCCGCCCGTACAACCTGCCATGGCCGCGACCAAGATGATCGCGATGGCGGCGCGAACCACCGGACGACGCGGCCGCTGGACTCGTGGCGCTGAAACCGACATGGTCCGGAGGCTACGCGGCGGGCGGCCGTTCGCCCAACGGGCGGGGAACAACCCGGCCGGCCGGGTCATCGGCGCACCCCGCCTCGGCGGCGATCGTGTTCGCCAGGGCGGGTCATCAGTCTGCTGGGCGGAATTCGCATGTAGAGCGTGCCGTCGCGGCGAGACCATCAAATGGGGGCCGTCCGGCCGGGATGGCGATCGCTAAGGTGGAGTGACGGGCAACACCGTGTTGCCAGCGCGCACAGACGCACAGAATTCAACCACCCATGACGGACCACTTTCCGCCCGGCCCCTCACCTCGACGCGGGGGCGACACCGGGGACGAGTCACGGCTGGCGCGCCGGGTCCTTGAGGACTTTCCCGAGCCCGGCTCGGCGCCCGAGGTGCTGCGCTTGCTCGCCGGCCTGGCCGCGAGGGGCGAGGCGCTCGCCTCCGAGCGCGTGCAGGCGGCCGTGGTCGTGCTCGCCGACGGGGATTTCCGGCGGCTCCGCCGGGCCATCGATCGAGCCGCGACCGACTGGCGTGATGTGCTCGCGGCGGCCGGGCTGGCCGCCGCGGACTGGCCGCGCCGCCTGGACGCTGAGCTCGGCGGCGGCGCCCCGCGGGCATGGCTGCCGGCGGGCGAGGAGTGGACCGACGCCGACGGGACCCGGTGGACCCGGCACCGGCCGCGGTGGCTGACCGAACGCGCGGCCAAGTCGCCGGCGTTGCGCACCTCTGTCGTGCTCGCCGTGGAGCGGGCCGGCGCGCCGGGGCAGGTGGACCTGCTCGGCCCCGCCGCCCGCGAGGACTACTGGGACCGCCATGTGGCCGGGCACGTCGACGACGGCAGCGGCGGTGACGTACCGCCCAACGGCGACGGGCTGACGTACCGGATCAGCGTGTGGCGCGACCCACGCGGCCGGCGTTTGGTTCTGCTCTCGGAAATGTGCTGACCGTGCGCGCTCAGCCGGCGGCGGGCGGCAACGTACGCAGCAGCCGCGCGACCTGTGCCGACCGGTCGTCGGCGTCCGCCCCGGCGAGGTTGATCGCGACCAGGCCGCCGGCGGCCCTGGCCCCGGCCGCGGCGAGCAGCGCCGCCGTTTCCGCGTCGCCGCGCAGGTTCGCGTTGCCTTCTTCGGCCAGGCGCGCTGCCAGGCCGGCCACCTCGACCCCGGTCTCGACGATCTGGATCGGCACGGCGGACGCGGCCGACAAGGCGGCCGTGATCTTGTCGGCCCGACCGGGAGTGCCGGGCGCGAGCCGGCGCGCCTCCATCACCGCTTGATAGCCGGCGGCGTCGGCCTGGGCGAGCGGCGCCACCCGCGCCTGTAGCCGCCGCGCCTCGGCGGCGAGCTCGGCGGCCCGGGCGAGCCGGCCCGCCGACAGCCGCGCCGCCATCGCGCACAGGCCGGCGGCGAGCGCGACGGCCAGCGCCGCCGCCGAGCCGCCGCCCGGGTCCGGCCGGTCGGCCGACAGCTCCTCCAGGAACCGGCCAACCGGCATGTCCAGGTAGGAGTTCGGCTCACTCACCGTCTCCCCCGTCCGCGCTCAGCGGGCCGCGGCCGCCCGCACCGCTCATCACGCCGCTCCGGACCGCTCATCACGCCGCTCCGGACCGCGCCGCACCCGCCACGCGCGGCGCGCGCCGCATTCCCACATACCCTCCATGCCCGCCGCCCTGCCGCCCGGTCACGACAGGCCGACCACCTGGCCGTCGGCGTCGATGTCGATGCGGGTGGCGGCCGAGTTGGCCGCCAGGCCGGGCATGGTCCGCATGTCCCCGCAGATCGGATAAATGAACCCCGCGCCGACCGAGGCACGCACTTCGTTCACCGGCAGCCGGTGGCCGGTCGGCGCGCCCTTGAGCTTCGGATCGGCCGACAGCGACAGCTGGGTCTTGGCGACGCACACCGGCAGCTCGCCGAACCCGTTGCGCTCGAACGCCGCGAGCTGTTCGGCCGCCTTGGACGAGTAGTCCACGCCGTCCGCGCCGTATACGCGCTTGGCGATCGTCTCGATCTTCTCGCGGAGGGAGGCCGTCACCGGGTAGAGGAAGCGGAACCCCCCGGGCTGCTCCTCGGCCGCCTCGGCGACGGCTTCGGCGAGTTCGGTGGCGCCGCGGCCGCCTTCGGTGAAATGCCGGCACACCGCCGACCGGACTCCCATCTCCTCGGCGACCGCCCTGATCTCGGCATGCTCGGACTCGAAGTCCTCCGGCATCGCGTTGATCGCGACTACCGGGGTGACCCCGTGCAGCCGGACGTTTTCTACCTGTTTGCGGAGGTTCGCGGCGCCCGCCGCCACATCCGCCGGGTTCTCTTCCAGCAGCGCCGGCGGGAGTGGCTTGCCGGCGACGATACGGTGCCGGCCGGAGTGCGCCTTGAGCGCGCGTACGGTGGCGACCACGACGGCCGCGTCCGGAACGAGACCGGAGACCCGGCACTTGATGTTGAAGAAGCGTTCGGCGCCCATGTCGGCGCCGAATCCCGCCTCGGTGATGAGGAAGTCCCCGGTATGGATACCGATGAGATCGGCGACCACCGATGAGTTGCCGTGCGCGATGTTGCCGAATGGGCCGGCGTGCACGAGCACCGGCGTGTTCTCCAGCGTCTGCAGCAGGTTCGGCTTGATCGCCTCGCGCAGCATCACGGTCATCGCCCCGGCCGCCTGAAGCTGCTCGGCGGTCACCGGCTCACCCGACTTGGTGTAGCCGACCACGATCCGGCCGAGTCGGGCGCGCATGTCCTGCAGCGAGACGGACAACGCCAGGATGGCCATCGCCTCCGAGGCGGCGGTGATGTCGAACCCGCTTTGCCGTGGGACTCCGTCGGCGGCCGCGCCGAGGCCGACGACGACGTTGCGCAGCGCCCGGTCGTTGACGTCGAGCACCCTGCGCCAGCTGATGTTGTGCGGGTCGATGCCCAGCGCGTTGCCCTGGTACAGATGAGCGTCGATCATCGCGGCGAGCTGGTTGTGCGCCGCGGTCACCGCGTGCATGTCACCGGTCAGGTGCAGGTTGAGCGTCTCGAACGGCACCGCCTGGCTGTACCCGCCGCCGGCGGCGCCGCCCTTGATCCCGAACGTCGGGCCCATCGAGGCCTGCCGAATCGCGACCGTTGCGCGCCTGCCGATGTGGCGCATCGCCTGGCCGAGACCGACCGTCGTAGTCGTCTTTCCCTCACCCAGCGGCGTCGGGGTGATCGCGGTGACCACCACATAGCGGGCCTTGGGCCGGTCGGCCAGCTCCTCCATGGCGGCGAGCCCGATCTTGGCGACGTGTTCGCCGTACGGTTCGATCAGCCAGGGCGGTACGCCGATGTCGGCCCCGATCTCGGCCACCGGCTTGAGCTTGGCCTGCCGCGCGATCTCCAGCGCACTGGGCATCGCCATATCCGTCCCCTCTGTCCCTCTTGCCCGCGGTGTTTCCGCGCTCCCGGCTTGACGTTCCTCATGGGCGTCCATGCCGCTGGCCAATATCGTCGCGCTCGCCATGGCGGTACGCATGGTGCGAACGCCCAATAATGCGGTGCTGGAACGCAGTCGAACCCCAGGCGCGCGATGTCCGCGCCTCGTCCGCGCCCGCCTCACGCGTTCGACCGCGCCATTTGATCGCCCTCCTGGGGGCGGTGAGCAGCGGTCCCCGGACAGTGGACGGGCGGCCTCAGGCCAAGGTCGCGTCGGGTTCCGGCTGGACGACGGTGGCGTCGTGCTCGTAGATCCACGCGACGGCATCGAACGACCAGTCCGTCGCTCCCGCGGCCATCCGTGCGTCGCGTTCGCGTTGCTCCGAGCCGTCGGGCAGGTGGAAGCGGGTCTTGTTGGTCGCGGACATCGACTGGAGGCGGGACGCGCGCGGGATCCGGGCCATCTCGTACCGGCGCAGCGCCGCGGCGACGTCGGGCACCCCGGCCACGGACGGGCAGGCGGCCAGACAGGCGGCGAGCGTCGCCCCGTCCTCGATCGCCTGCGCGGCGCCCTGCGCCATGAACGGCAGCATCGGATGGCAGGCGTCGCCGAGGAGCGTCACCCGCCCGGCGGACCAGCGCTCGAGCGGGGCGCGGTCGAACAGGGCCCAGATGAACGTCTCGTCCACCGCCTCGATGATCGCGCGCACCTGCGGATGCCAGCCGGCGAACGCCGCGAGCGCGTCGGCGACGGAGCCGCGATCGGTCCACGACTCGCGTGTCCAGGTGCTTTGTTCGATGACCGCCACGAAGTTGACCAGCCGGCCGCCGGACACGAAATAGTGCACAAAATGCCGGCCCGGGCCCATCCACACCTGCGAGGTGACCTCGAGCCCGAGGGCGTTCAGCCGTTCGGCCGGAACCAGGCCGCGATAGGCGGCGCACCCGGTGAAGCGGGGGTGTTCGGGCCCGAACAACTCCTCGCGGACCAGCGACCGGATGCCGTCGGCGCCCACCAGCAGGTCGACCTCGACGCTCGCGCCGTTCGCGAACCGCGCCTCGACGCGATCGCCGTGGTCCGTCAGGCCGGTCAGCCGGTGCCCGAGGTGCACTCGGCCGGCCGGCACCTCGCCGGCCAGCGCGGCGAGCAGATCGGCGCGATGCATCTGGTAGTGCGGAAAGCCGAACGTCGCCTCGAGCGGCTCGGCGAGCGGCGACCGCAGCAGCGTACGGCCGTCGTCCCAGCGGCGCTGGTGCCACGCGACCGGCTTCACCCCCGTTCTCGCCAGCTCGTCCGCGAGCCCGAGCCCGTGCAGCACGCGCGCGGCGTTCGGGCTGACCTGGACGCCGGCGCCGACCTCGCCGAGCGCCTGGGCCTGCTCGTACACGTGGACCTCGATGCCGCGGCGCAGCAGCGACAACGCCGCGGTGAGCCCGCCGATCCCGCCGCCCACGATGCCGGCCGAGATCGGCCCGGCCCGGCCCGCCCCGGCGGCGTCGCGCGCCGCATCGGGGCCCGCGTCGGGACCCGCGTCGCGCCTCGCATCGTGAGCGGCGTCGCGTCCCGCGTCGTGAGCGGCCATGACGCCCGCCCTCCCCTCGTCCCGTAGGCCACTCGTCAGTGGCCGCGGGCGATCCACTCTTCCAGATGCGGCGATTCCGCACCCACCCGAGTGGAGTCGCCATGGCCGGTCCGTACGGTGGTCTCAGGGGGAAGGGTCAGCAACCGGCCGCGGATCGAGGCGATGATGGTGTCGAAGTCGGAGTACGACCGGCCCGTCGCCCCCGGTCCGCCGGAAAACAGCGTGTCGCCGGTGAAGACGGTCTCCAGGTCGGGCGCGTACAGGCACACCGCCCCGGGGGCATGCCCCGGGGTGTG
>CALAED010000395.1 GCA_937891035.1 uncultured Thermomonosporaceae bacterium
GGTCTATGATACGGTCAATGCGCTCACTCAGTTCAAGGAACAAAACACCATGGAATACCAATTTCTGGGAGCCTCGGGCTTCAAGGTCCCGGTGCTGGGCTTCGGCGCCGGTACGTTCGGCGGCAAAGGTCCGCTGTTCAGCGCCTGGGGCAACACCGACGTGGATGAGGCCAAGCGGCTGGTCAATATCTGCCTTGAGGCCGGCGTCAACCTTTTCGACACGGCCGACGTGTATTCGGACGGCGCGTCGGAAATCATCCTTGGCGCCGCGATCAAGGGACGGCGCGACGACATCATCTTGTCGACCAAGGTCACCCTGCGCACAGGTGAAGGGCCGAACGACGTCGGTGCCTCACGTCATCACCTGATCCGTGCCACCAACAAAGGCGCTCAAGCGGCTGGGCACGGACTACATCGATCTGTTGCAGCTCCACCACTTCGACGCGATGACGCCGGTCGAGAGCGTGATGTCGACGCTGGATGACCTGGTGCGCGTCGGCAAAGTCCGTTATATCGGCGCCTCCAACTTCTCCGGCTGGCAGCTGATGAAGTCGCTGGCGGTGTCGGACCGTTACGGTTATGCGCGCCATGTCGCGAATCAGGCCTACTACTCGCTGATCGGCCGAGACTACGAGTGGGAACTGATGCCGCTCGGCCTCGATCAAGGTGTCGGGGCGGTGGTCTGGAGTCCGCTCGGCTGGGGCCGCCTGACCGGCAAAATACGTCGCGGACAGCCTCTGCCAAAATCGAGTCGCTTGCACGAGACGGCGAACTTCGCGCCGCCGGTAGACGAGGAGCGTTTGTATCGTGTCATCGACGCGCTCGACGAGATCGCTGCGGAAACCGGCAAGACCATCCCGCAGATCGCGCTGAACTGGCTGCTGCAACGGCCGACGGTGTCGACCGTGCTGATTGGCGCACGCGACGAGGAACAGTTAAGACAGAACCTGCGGGCGGTCGGCTGGAGCCTGTCCGCGGAGCAAGTAGCCAAGCTCGACGCGGCCAGCGCGGTGACGCCACCTTATCCGTACTACCCCTACTGGAACGGGCAATTCTCCGAGCGCAATCCCGCACCTGTTTCCGCACAACCCGGCGCGCGGGAACACGGCTGAAATCAGTCGCAGGCGTTCTGCCGGCTTGGCTATGCGCAAGAGGATTCGAGACGAACGCGATAGACCCTTCGCGAGGACGGCGCATGCTGGGCCCATGCTCGTCTCGGAGCCCAGGGCCTGCCCCCTGATTCACCCATTGGACGCGCAGTGCGCCTTCTCCGGATGGTCAGTACTGGCTCGGCATGCTATCGCCCCACGGTCGGAGAGCCCCTTCGCTTCTCTGCCGGCGCC
>CALAED010000396.1 GCA_937891035.1 uncultured Thermomonosporaceae bacterium
GGTTCCCGTCGCCGGGGGGCGGGCGTTCCAGCCGATAGCCGCGCGCACTGACCATGGTGAGCGAGACGTCGGTGGCCTGGTCGAGCACGATGCGGCTGTCCGGCCCGGCGCGCAGCGGCACCCACCCGCGAAACTCCCAGCGCGCGCGGCCGGACGCACATCGACGGATCAGGTCGGCGAGCACGCGGGGACGCGCGCCGGCCGGCCCGAGGCGTTCTGCCGCGTCGCCGAGCAGGGCATGGGTGTCGGCGTGCAACTGCTCGGCCGTCTCCGACAGGCCGGTGCCATATGCGCAGCCCATGCCGAGCCCGGTGAGCAACGCGCAGCCGATCGGCGCGCCGACGATGATGTGCGCCACAGTGGACACGCGCACACTCTAGGGCTCGCTCACCTGCACAAGCGCTCGTTCCATCAGCGATCGATCACGAAATGACCGGGGAATGTACGCCGTTTACTCATGTCCGCGCCACCCGGGAATACGGGCGAGGGGCCGCACGCCCGGAATAGAGTTGGAGCGATCTCCGAGGTGAGATCGCCGGTACGCCGGGGAGACCTGGGCGGCCGGTCGGGCCGGACGAGCGGAAGGAGGGGCGAGCGGCGTGCGCGAGTACCTTCTGATCTGTCTCACCGCGGCCGTCGTAACCTATCTGCTCACCCCCGCCATCCAGCGCTTCGCCATCAAGTTCGGGGCGATGACGGCGGTGCGCGACCGCGACGTGCATGCCATCCCCACGCCGCGCATGGGCGGCCTGGCGATGTTCGGGGGCATGGTCGCCGCGCTCGTGGTCGCCGCGCAGTTGCCCGAGATGCGCAGGGTCGTCGAGGACAGCGACGCGGCCAACGCGCTGCTGTTGGCCGGCGGGCTGATCGTGCTCATCGGCATGGCCGACGACCGCTGGGGCGTGGACGCGCTGACCAAGCTGGCCGGACAGGTCGCCGCCGCCGGCTTGCTGATCATGAACGGCGTGCAGATGGTGTGGCTCCCGCTGCCCAGCGGCACCACGCTGTCCCTGCCGCCCTCGTTCTCCGTGCCGCTGACCGTCTTCATCGTGGTCGCCACGATCAACGCCGTGAACTTCGTCGACGGTCTCGACGGCCTCGCCGCCGGGGTGGTCTGCATCGCGGCCTCCGCGCTGTATTGGTACTCCTATCTGCTGTCGGCCCAAAACGGCCTGACCCGGTTGAGCGGGCCGACGCTCATCACGGCGATCCTCATCGGCATGTGCGCCGGTTTCCTGCCGCACAACTTCAACCCGGCGCGGATCTTCATGGGCGACACGGGGTCGATGCTCATCGGGCTGTTGCTCGCGGCCTCGACAATCACCCTCACCGGCCAGTTCGACACCAACGTCGTGTTCAACCCGGCGCGGATCTTCATGGGCGACACCGGGTCGATGCTGATCGGGCTGCTGCTCGCGGCCTCGACGATCACCCTCACCGGCCAGTTCGACACCAACGTCGTGGGCAACCTCAAGCTCTTCCCGATCTTCTTGCCGCTGCTGTTGGTACCGGCCGTTGTCGCGGTGCCGTTCCTCGACATGGTGCTCGCGGTCTGGCGCCGTACGAACCAGGGGAAGTCGCCGTTCGCGCCGGACAAACAGCACCTGCATCACCGGCTGCTCGAACTCGGCCACTCGCACCGGCGCGCGGTGCTGATCATGTACTTCTGGGTCGGGTTGCTCGCCTCGTGCGTGATGGGCCTGGCGATGGCGGCACCGGTGGCGATCGTGCTGTCGGTCACAGCCGGTGTCGCGGTGCTCGGCGTGGTGACGATGCTCGCGGCGCCGCGGCTGCATCTCTCCCGTCGGTCGCGCGGCCGGGGCGCCGCGGACGCTTCGTTGAACAGTTCGGTGAGCAGGCCCGTGACCAGCGACGACGGTGGAACGGTCAAGGGGGATTCGGCCCTGCGATGAGCTTGTGATATCTTTCACGAGCAGGTGCCAAACAGGTACAACTACGAACACAGTGTAAGCAGCGCGAAGAAGATCAAGACCGTCCGCGACCCCCGGAGCGCTCCCGATGAATCCCTGCGACGCCCCCCGGCGCCGTCGGCCGACTCGGCCAGGTTGTCCTGGGCCGGTGTGGCGGTCACCGTCGCGAGAGGCCGACGCGAACTGTGATAGCTTTCGGCCTACCGCTGATCCCCCTTACCCGTGGCCTCGGAGCGTACATGCAGAGATAGTGATGCCTTGATCGTGGCCCGTGGTGGCGCTCCGGCTCGCGCAGACTTTCGTCATGGAATGTCTGCATGTACGACTAGCGGCCGGGGAGAGCGATAACATGAGCCCGGGTAACGATCACCCATCCGGCGACGACAAGCCGCAGCTGAGCGCGTTCACTTTCGCGCAACTCGGTATGGTAAACGCCGTCTCTCTGCTCGCGGGGTTTGGCATTGGGTGGCTGGTCGATACCCGGCTCGGCACCATCCCGATTTTTATCTTCGTCGGTCTACTCCTCGGCGCCGGATGTGGAGTCTACGCCACATACCACCGGATCCGAAGGTACTTGTAGGACACTCGCTTGGAGGTCACATCATGGCAGCGGACGTCACGCTCGACGGCGTGACGAGGGGTTATAGACGCGTCCTGTACGTGGCGGCGGCCCTCGGCGCGGTCGTTTTGGTCGTGACCGTTCTGCTCGGCCATTATCTCGTCGGCGTGACGTTGTGTGTCGGGATCGGCCTCGGGTTCATCAACGCCCGGCTGACGGTCTCGGCCGCCGCGCGGTTCTCCCGGGCCAAGACCCGGGCCAAGCGTCCGATCGTCTTCAGCTCCCTGCAACGGCTCGGCGCGATCACCGCCGTGGCGCTGCTGGTGGCCTACTCATTCCGGCCGGACGGCCTCGCGGTGCTCGCCGGCCTCGCTCTCTTCCACATCCTGTTGCTCGGAAACACCTCGAGCGCCTTGCTCGGGGAGCTTCGGAGGACCAAGCAATGACCTACCTGATGACCAGCCCGACGCCGTTGGCCGCGGAGGAGGACATCGGCGACCAGATTGGCCATCACATCACCGCCACCATCGGCGGCCTCACCTTCAACGTGGACACGATCTGGTCCACGGTGTTCGCCGCCGGCGTCGTCATCGGGCTCGGGCTGCTGTTGCGCAGGCGGATCACCAGTGGCGTGCCGAGCCGGTTGCAACTCGTCTTCGAGAACGTCGTCGAGCAGGTGCGCGAGCAGGTCCACGCGCAGATCGGCCCGACCGCGCCGTTCGTGGTGCCGCTGGCGATCGCGCTGTTCATGTTCATCCTCATCGCCAACTGGCTCGAGATCGTGCCGACGGACCACCGGCTCCCGCCACCGAGCGCGGACGTGAACCTGACGTTCGCGCTGGCGCTGGTGGTGATTGTCTGGATGCACATCGTGTCGTTCCGGCGCAAAGGGGCCAAGGGCTACTTCAAGCACTTCGCGCAGCCCTATCCGGTGCTCGTCCCGATC
>CALAED010000397.1 GCA_937891035.1 uncultured Thermomonosporaceae bacterium
TCGCGGCGGCATTGGGCTCGCCGAGGCGGCGTTCCACGATCTCGGACAACCGCCCGGCGTCAATTGGCCGCGAACGACCGGCGACGCGTTGGGGACGTGCGGCGTCTTCGTGCCGGTCTACTCTCCGCATTACTTCAACAGCCCCATCTGTGGCCAGGAATGGCATGTGTTCTCATCGCGTCTCGAAGCGCGGTCCACGGGGGGCGGGAGGCGGAGCATCGCGCCGGTCTGGTGGGTGCCGCCCGCCGGGGAGGTGCCGCCGGTAGCCCAATATCTGCAGGACACGCGGGATCAGTTCGGCGCCGAATATCGCGAATTCGGCCTGCGGTACCTTATGCAGTTGAACCGGAACGAGGAACAGTACCGGGAGTTTCTGGTCCGCTTCAGCGTAGAACTCATCGCCGCGGCGGCCGAGCCCCCTCCCCAACGGCAGGTAGTCGATCTGCTCTCCGCACCGAACGCGTTCGCGACAGGCTCGTCCGTCCGTGTCCGGCGGCCTCGACACGCGCCCGGCGGCGGCCCGAGAGCGGTGACGTTCGTTGTGGTCGCGGCCGGCCGGGAGGAAATGGCCAGGATCCGGACCGCACTCGACGCTTACGGGGACGACTGGGCGGACTGGCGGCCGTACCATCCCGACTGTCGTGACCCGGTCGCGGTGCGTGCTCAAGGCGTGGCCGCCGCGCAGCGAATGATCTCCGGCCTGATGCCCGCCGACGACTCGCTGGGCGCGCTGCTGCGGGCGGCGAAGGAGCGGAGCGAGCTGGTCGTTCTCATCGTGGATCCGTGGGTCGCGGCGTTGCCGTCCTTCCGGTCGCTGCTGGCGGACGCCGACGACGTCCGCACGGGCCACGCGGTGGTGCTGGCGCCATGGGAACCTCCAGAAAGCCTTCCGGATTCCGAGCGAGAACACGCACGCGACGTGCTCTACGTCTGCCTCGGCAACTGGATGGACGCCGGTAATCACGCATTCCGCGACGACATCCGGTCGATCGCCGACTTCGAGAAGATCCTCGGCCAGGCACTGGTCGAGGTCCGTGCCCGCATCATCAACCGGGCCGAGGTCACCCACCGGGTGACTGAGAATGGTCCGCGATCCCGTCCGGTTCTCACCGGGCCGGAAGGCTGACGATGAAGGCGCCGATCATCACCTTTTACTCCTACAAAGGTGGCACGGGGCGCTCGATGGGCCTGGCCAACACGGCGTGGATCCTGGCATCGCATGGGCTGCGGGTCCTCGCCGTTGACTGGGACCTGGAGGCCCCAGGCTTGCACCGATTTTTCCATCCGTTCCTGCCCGACAGGGAACTGCGGACTTCGCCCGGGCTGATCGATTTGTTCTGGGAGTTCGCGACCGCGGCCGTGGAGCCCGGTGTGTCGCAAAAGCCCGGCTGGCACCAACGGCTCGCGGTGATCGAGCCGTACGCGATGTCGGTCGAGCATCGCTTTCCCGGCCCGGGAACGATCGACCTGGTGCCTGCTGGGCGGCAGGACCACACGTATTCATCGCTGGTGACGTCGTTCGACTGGAACAATTTCTACGAGCGTCTCGGCGGAGGCGGTTTCCTTGAAGCGCTGAAGCGCAATATCCGTGAACGCTACGACTACGTACTCATCGACAGCCGCACCGGACTTAGCGACACGGCGGGGATCTGCACCGTGCAGCTCCCGGATATCCTCGTCAACTGCTTCACCATGAGCACGCAAGCGATCGACGGCGCGGCCGCAGTCGCGGCCTCCGTCCAGCGGCAGCGGCAAGGCGACGAGCTGCGGATGTTCCCGGTGCCGATGCGGGTGGAGGACGGCGAGCACGACAAGCTGGAGGCCAGTCGGGACTACACTCGGGATCGGTTCGGCCGGTTCCTGTCGCACGTGGCCGACCCGGAACGGTACTGGGGTGAGGTCGAGGTGCCGTACCGCAGCTTTTACGCCTACGAGGAGATCCTCGCGACGATCGGTGACCGGCCGCGGCAGGAGAACACCGTGCTGGCCGCCACCGAGCGGCTCGTCGGCCATCTGACAGACGGGCGGGTTACCAGGCTCGGACCCGTGCTCTCCGCACGGGAACGCCGGCGGCTGCTCGACCTCTTCCAGCGCCGGTCCACCCCTTCCGCTACGTCGCCGTCCGGAGAGCTCCCGGCATCGTCGTCTCCCGGATGGGCGAACCGCAGCGTCGAACCCTCGCTCGCCGACGCCGTCGGGGTCCTTCACCAGTCCGTACTGCTGGAGTGCCAGACGGTGATGCGCGCCCTGGTCGGCCCACGCTCACTTTCGCTGCGGTGGGCGCTCACCGAGCGGCCGGTGGTCTCGGCGGCACTTCCCCCCCAGATGGCGAAGGCGGGCAGGTCCGAGGAGCTCGCAGCGGCGTTCCTGTCACTGCGCTACGGGAGGCTGGTCCTGCTCGGCGCGCCCGGAAGCGGGAAGACCGCGACGGCGCTGGCGCTGGTGGAGGCGCTCATCGAGCGCCGCCCGGCCGCTTGGGCTCCGGTCCCGGTGCCGCTGTCGGCGGTGTCGTGGGACCCGCGGACGCAAACTCTAGAGGACTGGGTGACCGACCGGTTGCGCGCCGATTACCCGACACTCCGCAGGGGGCGGGACGGCGCCACCCCGGACGTCGCCGATCGCCTGGTTCGATCAGGGCTCGTCCTGCCGGTGATCGACGGTCTCGACGAGATGCCGGCGGACACGCGGACCGTCGCCATCAGCGCGCTGGAACGACCGGCCTCGCAGATGATCCCGTTTGTGGTCACCTGCCGTTCGCAGGAGTACGAACAGGCGGTTGTGAGCAGCGGCCGGACGATCTCTGAAGCGCCGGTGGTCGAACTACGGCCCCTCGCGGTCCGCGACGCCCTGAACTGGCTCCTCAACAGCACCCTCTCGACCGACAGGAGATGGCGCGACTTCGCGGACTACCTCGACCGGCGCCCGGACGAACCGGTCGCTGTCGCCCTGCGCTCGCCGCTCATGGTGTGGCTGGTACGGGAGGTCTACCGCACCCCGGACAGGGATCCCCATATGTTGTTCGACCGGTTCCGGTTCCCTCACGCCGACGCGGTGATGCGGCATCTGCTCGGGGCGCTGGTCCCGGTCGTGTACAACGAGCAGACGCCGGGCGGACGCGCGGCCTATCCGCCGGAGCGGGCGCTGAACTGGCTGGCCTTCCTGGCGAACCACATGGCCACCGAGCAGACCCGCGATCTGGCCTGGTGGCGGCTCCAGCGTGCGCTGCCCCGCTGGCCGGTGCGGCTGTCGCTGTGGGGGCTGGGTCTTATGGTGCTCGTCGTCGTGGCGGCCCCGGCCGTGCTGTACGACTCCGTGTCCTATCTGCTGTCGTCGCAGACCTTCTTGCTCGCTGTTGCCGTGACCACGGTGGCCACTCTGACCGCCCAGGGTTCGCCCTCGCCGCGCCGGCCGCGCCGGCTGGGGCGGCTGCCGATGCCGATCCTCCGCGCGCAGGACGCTGTCCAGTTCGCGCGGTCGGCCTCTCCGTGGGCAGGCCTGCGCACCGATCGCGCGGCGACACTCGTTCTCCCACTTGCCGTCACGCTGTGCGTCGGCATCGCCCTAGCGGTGGGGGCGTCGGTGTCCAACGCCGCGTACTGGCCGCTTGACATCTTCACCGAGGCTGCGCTGGCGGTCGGTACGGCGTTGAACCTCGCGCTGCGCGCGAGCGCCTGGTTCCGATTCGTGGTTGCACGGTGCCTTCTGGCGGCGCGCGGCCGGCTGCCGTGGCGGCTGGTGCCGTTTCTCGACGACGCCCGCGAGCGCGGTTTGCTCCGGCGGGTCGGACCGGTGTATGAGTTCCGGCACCCCCTGCTCCTGGACGTATTGGGGGATGAGTACCGGACACTTACCGGGGCTCGACCGGTTCCGCTGGCGTAATGTCGCCGTCGCGTGGTAGGGCCGCGACCGCTCGTGCCACCCTGACGCAAGCAAACGTGCACACTCGCCAATGTGACGTATGGCCACTCGATCGTTATGGTTTGTTCCATAGATGCCATTTGATCCACGCCGTAACCTGAGGTTGTTGTGGACCGTCAGGATTGGCGCATGGCCGGTGGGCGAACCTTCATCGCCCAGGTCGACGCCGGCAGGGTTGGCACACCGGCCCTACCATGCCCGTGATCCGATGACAGGGTGCACGGGGTGAGCCCGGAATTGCGCCTGGTCTTCGCCTACGTTGACGTCGACCCCGAGCTCGCCGGGCAACCGCGCCCCTCGACCGGCTCGCAGCCGAATTCGCCACCACCTCCTCGATGTAGTCGAGGACGCCTACTAGCGGACCGCCTTAATCAGAGCCGATAGACGCGCATCGCGTTGCCGCCGAGGACCAGCCCGGCGACCTCGTCGTCCGGGCAGAGCCTGGCGACCGCCGCGGCGTTGGCGGCCACCCCCGGCACGCCCGGCCAGTCGGTGCCGAAGATGAACTTCCTGGCCAGCCGGGCGAAGTTGTGCCTGGCGTAGTACTCGGGCAGCCGGCGCGGCGGCAGTCCGGACAGCTCGATCCACACCGTGTCGCGGGACAGCGCGAGGAACGCCGCCGCGTCGTACCACCAGCCGCGCCCGCCGTGCGCGAGCACCACGTTCAGCGTGGGGAAGTCGCGCAGCACCTCGTCGAGCAGGATCGGGTCGGCGTAACTGTTGGTGGACCCGGGGAAGGTGCTCGTACCGCAGTGCACCACCACTGGCACGCCGCGCTGCCGGCACAGCTCGTAGGCGGGGTAGAGCGCCCGGTCGTTGGCGGCGAAGCCCCCGTGCACGGGGTGGATCTTGAGGGCGACGGCGCCCAGGTCCAGCTGCCGGGCCAGTTCGTCGGCGATGGGGTAGTGCAGGTGCGGGTTGACGTTGGCGATCGGACGCAGCCGCTGCGGATCGTGTTTGACCAGCGGCAGGAGGTCTTCGATGGGCTGGACGCCGGTCACCTTCGGACTGTATTCGCACAGCAGCAGGGCGATGTCGACGTGCTCGTCGTCGAGGAGTGCGACGTAGCGCTCCGGCACGATCGCGCCATCGGCGTCGTACACCCGCTCCAGAACGCCGCTGTCGCCGAAGTTGTGCGCCCAGTCGTGCCATGCCGGCTTGAGGGTCGGCAGCCGGGCGGGATGAACGTGCGCATCGACGAGCAGATGGCCATCGAGCACCCTGCGGCCCCTCCCACCTGCGAAAAACCACCGTCAAGTCACGGCAATGCCCTGGCGCACGACATTACCATGATCAACGACGACGGTCCGGAGTCACCCCGCGGTCAGCACGTCCTTGGCCATCTCGCGCACCACGAACCGCTGCACCTTGCCGGTGGCGGTGGTGGGCACCGAGTCGAGGAACAGCACGGCGCGCGGCCGCTTGAACGCGGGCAGCCCGTCGCGGCAGAACTCCAAGATCTCTTCGGCCGCGAGCTTGCCGCCCTCGGTCAGCACGACCCCGGCGACGGGCTTTTCCAGGCCCTCGGCGTCATTGGCGCCGACCACGACGGCCTGTGCGATCTCGGAATGTTGGAGCAGCCGCGCCTCGACCTCGGTGGGCGACACCCATGCGCCGCTCGACTTGATCATGTCATTGGACCGGCCGAGGTAGTGGAAATATCCGTCATCGTCAATGACATACGTGTCGCCGGTGCGCAGCCACTCGCCCTGGAAGACCCGCCGCGTGGTCTGCGTACGGCACCAGTAGCCGGTCGCGATCGAGTCGCCGCGGACCAAGAGGTGGCCCGGGGTGCCGGGCGCCACGTCCGCCCCCGCGTCGTCGACGACCCGCAGGTCGTACCCGGGCACCGGCACTCCGGTCGTGCCCGGCCGCACCTGACCCGGCCGGTTGGACAGGAAGATGTGCAGCGCTTCGGTGGCGCCGAGCCCGTCGATGATCTCCACGCCGAACCGGTCGCGGAAGCGCTGGAAGATCTGCGCGGGCAACGGCTCGCCCGCCGAGACGGCCTGCCGGACGGACGAGAACGTGTCGGCGGGCAGGTCGGCGTTCAGCAGCGCGGCGTAGAAGGTCGGCACGGCGAAGAACAGCGTCGGCCGGTCAGCCATGACGCGGCCGGCGATCACGTCGGGCGTCGACCGCGCCGGCTCGAGCGCCACCGAGGCGCCGACGCCCAGCGGAAACAGGCAGGAGGCGCCGAGACCGTAGGCGAAGAACAGCTTGGACGCGGACAGACAACGATCGCCCGGCCGGATGCCGAGCACCTGCGTGCCGTAGGTCTCCACGACCGAACGGATCGAGGCGTGCCGGTGCATGGCGGCCTTGGGTCGCCCCGTGGTGCCCGAGGTGTAGAGCCACAGGGCGGTCGAGTCGGGGCTCGTGGGGTAGACGCCGTCGCCGGCGACATCGGAGCTCGCAAGCCCGGCGCTGTCGAGGATGACCCCGGCCAGTTCGGGCGCCCGCCGCGCCGCGGCCTGCGCGGTCGACGCGAACTCCCGGCTGGCCACGAGCGTCCGGGCGCGCGAGTCGCGGAGCAGATCGGTGAGCTCATCGACCGACAACATGGTCGAGACCGGCACCGGAACGGCGCCCATCCGCATCGCCCCAAGGATGACGGCGATCATGTCGGGGCCGTCGACCATGAAGATCAGCACCCTTTCCTCCGGGCGCATGCGCAACGCCCGCAACCCGGCGGCCACCCGCTCGGCCCGGTCGAGCAACTCGGCGTAGGTGAGGCTGCCCCGGGGGCCGGTCACCGCCACCCGGTCGCCGGTACCGGCCTCGACATGCCGGTCCAGCAGGTACGTGCACGCGTTGAAGACCTCGGACATGGCGCTCGGCCCCTTTCTCGTCCCCCACGCACCCTAGAGCCCAGGGCCCGGCTAGGACAGGTGCACGTACTCGTAGTCGAAGGGCTTGCCGTTGATTCCGTTGCGCGGCGGGGCCAGCCAGCTCGCGATCTTGCCTTGCTCGTAGACCGGGCGCATGAGGGAGGCCACCAGCGCCTTGTCCGCGTCGGTTGGCAGCCACGCGCTCGCCCGCGCCGTCCACTCCGCGGCGCTGAGCACCTCGCCGGCCGGCGAGACGTTGACGCTCTTGAACGCCCCGACGTGACGGTTGAACGCGCGGTGCGGGAGCGCCAGCCGATGCGGGAGCCCGGCGCCCTCGAGGATGCGGTTCCAGCGCTTGACGCCGCCTTCGCAGTCGGCGATGTAGGCGGCGCGCAGGTCGGTGTTGAGCGCGGTGAGCGCCTCGACCTCGACCTGGGTGAGCCGGTCGTCTTCGACCGCGTCGACGTACGCGCCGCGGTCGAGCAGCCGGTGGTCGTCGTCGCGCCGCTCCTCGTTCCACCGGCCCTTGAGCCCGGCGGAGAAGTAGTTCGCCACGTTGGTCGACGTCTCGCCGCCGA
>CALAED010000398.1 GCA_937891035.1 uncultured Thermomonosporaceae bacterium
CGACCAGATCGTCGGCACCGCGATCCTGGTGGCGTTGATCGCCGCGCTGATCGACGGCCGTAACCTGGCGCCCAAGGGCAACGTCTCCGCGCTGCTGATCGGCCTGGTCGTCGCGGCCATCGGGCTCGCCTACGGTACGAACGCGGGGTATGCGATCAACCCCGCTCGCGACCTCGGACCGCGCCTGTTCACCTACGCGGACGGCTGGGGGCCGCTCGCGTTTCCCGGCAGATTCGAATGGTTCGACAACTACTGGTGGATACCGATCGCGGGTCCGCTGATCGGCGGCCTGCTCGGCATCCTGCTCTATGACTTCTTCATCGGTCAGGTGCTCAAGGCGCGGGCGGAAGCGCCCGTGCCAACGGCGCCCGAGCCCGGCCGGGTCCCCGAGCCGACGCCCACGGAGCGCCACAGCCGGCCCACCGGAGATGCGGGCGAGGGCAAGCGCGAGGGCGGGAGGGGGAACGACTCCCCGGGCGAGCGTCCCCCGGGCTACACGTGACGCCGATCGATGAGATCGGATCGCAGCCGCCGCCTGGGCCGGCCTGCGCGCGATTCAGGCCAGGGCGATGGCCGCCTCAAGCAGCCATTGGACGACCTCGGTGTGATGTCGGGCCTTGAGGAGATCGTCGCCCCAGGCGTACAGGCCATGGTCGGCGACCACCACGGCAGGCACCCGGGGATCCCGCGCCGCTGCGAACCGGTCGCCAAGCTCGACCATGTCCTGGCTATTGCCGATCACGGGCACCCGGACCCGTTCGCCGGCGGCGGCGACGCCGATGCCCTTGAGCATCTCCAGGTCCGACAGCGCGACGCCACGCGGCCAGCGTCGCCCGGCGACCACCGCGGCCACGGTATGGATATGGACGACCGCGCCGGCGCCGGTGATGCCGGCGACCCGCGCGTGCAGCGGGGATTCGGCCGACGGCCGCGCCAGGGCGGCGGCCTCCTCGGTCGTCGCCCGCGCCGCGGCCACCGGCCGTCCCGCAGCGTCGACGACCGCGATGTCGGCGGGGGTCAGCGCGCCCTTGTCGAGGCCGCTGGCGGTCACCGCCAGCCACAACGGGTCGCGGGAGACGACCATCGACAGGTTCCCTGAGGTGCCTCGCATCCAGCCGAACGAGGCGAACCTGGCCGCCTCGGCGGCGAGCGCGGCGCCGGCCTCGGCCGGCCCTACGTTCGATCTGGACATGGGACGTGGACCCCTCGTCTTGGACCGATGCGATGGCCGGCGGCGGCGATCGCCCGTCAGGCCGCGCCCAGCGTCGCGGCGCGCGCCCGTACCGCGTCGAAGTCCGGGAAGCGCCCGGAGATGTCGCTGCCGGTGGGGATGCCGATCCAGCCCTCCGGGTTGTGGAAAAAGCGGATCGCCGTGAAGTCGGGGGCCGGGCCGGTGTCGAACCAGTGCGTGGTGCCCCGGGGGACGGCGAGCAGATCACCGGCCGTCGCGTAGACCGCGTGCACCTTGTCGCCGATATGCAGGAAAAAGGTGCCCGCCCCGCGCACCATGAACCTGACCTCGTCATCATCGCCGTGGGTGTGCTCGTCGATGAACTTGGCGCGCAGGGACCTGGCCGTCTCCGCCCAGCCGGGATCGTCGCTCGGGTGAATGGTGGCGACGTCGACGGTGACGAAGCCCTCGGCCGTGCGGATGTCCTTGACCGTGTCACGGTAGGCGTCGAGCACGTCGTCCGGCGCGGCGTCCGGGCCGATCCCGGGCTGGAGGTCCAGCCGCTCGAAACCGCACCCGAACTGGTTGAGGACGGCGTTGATCTCGGCCGGCTCCGGCGTCTGCCGCACCGTCGTCGCCGGGTCGTCGTCCGGCCATGTGATAAGGAGTGACATGACGCGATCCTCCCATCCACCGATCACCGGATGCGTGTACGTTGCACGGCAATCCCTGTCCGCTCTGTAGGTTACTCACGCTATCCGGATGGCCTACCGGGATCCAGGCCGCGCGGGTGAGCCGGCCGGCCCGGTCCGGAAGGGAGTCCCATTGCAGCTGCGCACCGTCGTCATCGACATCGAGGGCACAACCGGGGCCGCCGCGTTCGTGGTGGATCGCCTCTATCCGTACGCGGCGGAGCGGCTGCGCGGCTGGGTCGACGACCATGGAGCCGATCCCGAGACCGCCCGCGCCATCGCCCAGGTACGCGAGCTGATCGGCGCGCCGCGGGCCGACGCATCACAGGTCGTCGCGGCGCTGTTGGACTGGCAGGCGGCCGACCAGAAGGTCACTCCGCTGAAGACGCTCCAGGGCAAGATCTGGGAACGCGGATTCGCGAGCGGCGAGCTGACCTCGCACTTCTTCCCGGACGCCATCCCGGCGCTGCGGGCCTGGAAGGCGGCCGGCAAGCAGCTGTATGTCTTCTCTTCGGGATCGGTGGCCGCGCAGCGCTCCTGGTTCGGCCACTCCCCCGAGGGCGATCTGCGGCCGCTTTTGTCGGGGCATTTCGACACAGAGAACGCCGGGCCCAAGCGGGCCGCCGACTCCTACCGCGCCATCACCGCGGCCATCGGCGCCGACCCCACGGCGACCGTGTTCTTGTCCGATCTGGTCGACGAGCTCGACGCGGCCCGCGCCGCCGGCTGGCACACGGTCGGCGTCCGCCGGCCCGGCGAGCCCTACTACGAACACGGCGTTGGTGATCATTTGGCGGTGGCGTCGCTGGCCGACCTCGACCTGTCCGGCGATCGGCCGGCCCGCCTGCGTTGAACCGCACCGCCCATGAACCGCACCGCCCATGAACCGCACCGCCCATGAACCGCACCGGGATGAGCCCGCCGGCGCCAGGCCGCTGGGCCCGGCAGCGCCGTCAGGGGTGGTCCGAACCTGGCCCACAGCACGTGGGACAGCAGTTCGTCCAGCTCGGCGACGTCCGGCGCGGCCGGCTCACGGGGCCTCCCGCCCGGCCGCCGTGAGTCGGGACCAACGTGGACGGCACTGATCTGGCCGGTGGCGCCGCGCCAGCCGCTTCGCAGCGCCAGGCTCAGCCGCCGTACGTCCGGATCCGTGGCGTTGGCGTCCACCCAGTCGCGGGGTCGCTCGGCTTCGCTCTTTGGGATAACGGTATGGAGCGCCGTAGCGGATCGCTCCGGGGCGCCCGGGCCGGGGCACGAGCCGGGAGCGCGCGCGGAGTGGAGGGCGGGGCGACCGATCAGCGCAGGATGACGCGGCCGGTGCCGGGTCGCGCCACGCCGATCACCGTCGCCGGCACCCCGGCCTCGGTCAGCTCGATCACCGCGGCGGCGGCCGGCTCGGGCGTCGCGCCGAAGACCAGACCGCCCGAGGTCTGCGCGTCCGCCAAGATCAACGCGGTGGCCTCATCTGCGCCGTTCAGCTCCACTCGGGAGCGCATCCACTCGAGATTGCGTCGCGTCCCGCCGGCGACCGCGCTGCGGTGCACCAGCTCGCGCACCCCGGGCAGCACCGGCACGTTCGCCACGTCGAGCACGACGTCCACGCCCGACGCCAGGGCCATTTGACCGAGATGGCCCAGCAGGCCGAAGCCGGTCACGTCGGTACACCCGGTGGCGCCCGCCCGCAGTGCGGCGGCGCCGGCGCGCGCGTTGGTGGCGCGCATCGACTCGACCGCGGCGGCCGTCACGTCGTCCGGCGCGAACCCCGCCTTGATCGCCGTCGCCACCACGCCGGTGCCCAGCTTTTTGGTGAGGACAAGCGCGTCGCCGGGGCGCAGCGCGGAGTTGGTGAGGATCCGGCCGGGCGGCACCTCGCCGATCACGGTGAGGCCGAACTTGGGGACCTCGTCATCGATGGTGTGCCCGCCGATGGTGACAAAGCCGCACTCGGCGGCGGTCTCGGCGGCCCCGGCGAGCACCTCGGCGAGCTCGCCGGTGGTCAGCTCCGAGCTGTTCCACGCCATCAGATTGAGCGCGAACAGGGGGCGTCCGCCCATGGCGTACACGTCGGAGACCGAGTTGGCCGCGGCGATGCGGCCCCACTCACGGGCGTCGTCGACGATGGGCGTGATGAAATCCGCGGTGGCGACCAGGGCTCGGTCGTCGTCGATGCGCCACACCGCGGCGTCATCACCGGTTTGCATGCCGACGAGCAGGTCTGGATGGCTCACCGGAGTCAAAGAGCGCAGCACCTGCGCCAACTCGCTCGGCGCGAGTTTGCAGGCTCAACCTGCGCCGTGACTGAATTGGCTAAGCCGGCGCTTGGCCTCCATTGCCGCCCGTCACCTCCCCGCCCATCTTCGCCCTTGGTAAAGGACCGGCCGCCTCCTGGTCTCGGCGGTTAACACCGTTTCACATTAAACGCGAGAGACCGGCAAATCTGTCTTATTCTACCAGGCGTCCGGGGCTAGCTGAAATACAGCGAGCGGAATATCGTACGAATTACCCGCGAGAACCATTCACTGATTCGGTAGGGAGGGGCCATGAGACCAACCGCCGCGGACCCGGAGAAACTGGCTCGCTGGGTCGCCGACGCGTCCGAGCGCGCGCTGCAACTGGTCGCTGATCTCACCGATGAACAAATGGTCGGACCGCTCCTGCCGACCGTCAATCCGCTGATCTGGGAGATAGGTCATCTCGCCTGGTTCCAGGAGAAGTTCGTGCTGCGCGCGGCCTGCGGCCACGAGCCGATCTTGCCCTTCTCGGACGCCGTCTACGACTCCGGGGCGATCCCCCACGACACCCGGTGGTGGCTGGACCTGCCGGCGCGCGCACAGACCGTCGACTACGTGCGGACCGTGGCCGAGCGGGTCGCCGAGGAGGTCCTGCGGCCGGGCGGGACCGACGTCGTGCGGCACTTCGCCCGCTACACCGTGCATCACTACGACACCCACACAGAGGCGCTCACCTACACCCGGCAGAGCCTCGGCTACCCCCCGCCGGTGCTGCCCGGGCTGACCGACGCCGAGCCCCCAGAAGGTCACGGCGCCCGCCCCGGCGCGCCCGACGACGTCGAGGTCGCCGGGGGACGGTTCGCGCTGGGCGCGCGCAGGTCCGACCCGTTCGTGTACGACAACGAGAAGTGGGCCCACACGGTGGAGGTCGCGCCGTTCGCCATCGCCCGGACGCCGGTCACACAGGCCGACTTCGCCGACTTCGTCGAAGCCGGCGGCTACACCGACGCCCGGCTGTGGGCGGACCAGGGCGCCTGGCTCGCCGCGACCGGCGCCACCCGGCCGCTGTATTGGGGCGGCGGTCCCGGCGACTGGCGGCGCCGGCACTTCGACACCTGGGTCGATCTGGAGCCGGACCTTCCGGTCAGCCACGTGTCGTGGTGGGAGGCCGAAGCGTACTGCCGCTGGGCCGGGCGCCGGCTGCCCACCGAGGCCGAATGGGAGTACGCCGCAACCGGCGGCGATCGGTCCAGGTCGACCTACCCATGGGGCGAGGATGAGCCGACCGCCAAGACCGCGGCGACCGACTGGCGCTCGATCGGGCCGGTCGGCGTCGGCACGTGCCGGGCCGGCGAGAGCCCTGTCGGCTGCCTGCACATGATCGGCAACGTCTGGGAATGGACGGCGAGCGACTTCGTCGCCTATCCCAACTTCGAACGAGACGCCTATTTCGAAAACTCCGAGCAGTTCTTCGGCAGTCGGAAGGTATTGCGCGGCGGCGCCTGGGCGACCCGCGGCCGGTATGTTCGATCCATCATGCGCAACTACTTCACTCCGGACCGGCGGGATGTGCTGGGCGGTTTTCGTACCTGCGCGCGGTCCGCGTGAT
Source organism: uncultured Thermomonosporaceae bacterium (assembly GCA_937891035.1). Taxonomy (GTDB): domain Bacteria; phylum Actinomycetota; class Actinomycetes; order Streptosporangiales; family Streptosporangiaceae; genus CALAED01. Next base: position 5,704 of record CALAED010000398.1, read on the forward strand.
TTTGATCGTGACGCCCGGGCCGGTCGACAGCATCCATGGAAACGGAGTGACGGCGGGCCGCTGGGCGGGAATAGTGCGCGAGCTGGGCCATCAGGTCCGGCTCGACAACGACTATCGGGGCGGTGACTTCGCGGCGCTCATCGCGCTGCACGCGCGCAAGAGCGCCGCCGCCGTCCGCTCCTTCCACGCCGATCATCCGCGCGCCCCGATCGTGATCGCGATGACCGGAACGGATCTGTATCCCGACCCTGTGACCGCCGGGGTGGATCCCGCCGTGCTCCGCCTCGCCGCCCGGCTGGTGGTGCTCCAGCCGCACGGCCGTTCCCAGCTCGATCCCGAGCTGGCCCGGCGGACGGACGTGATCATGCAGTCGATGCCGCCGGTCTCCCCGCCGCGGCCGCCGCGGCCGGATCGCTTCGACGTGGCCTTCCTCGCCCACGTGCGTCCGGTCAAGGATCCGCTGCGGCTGGCCGCCGCGGTCCGCCTGCTGCCGGCCGACTCCCGCGTCCACGTCGTGCACGTCGGGGAGGCACGGGACCGCGCACTCGGCGCGGCGGCGGCGGCCGAGTCGGCCGGCAATCCCCGCTACGACTGGCGCGGCCCGGTCCCGCGCGCCGAGGCGCTGGCCATGCTCGCCGGCAGCAGGCTGCTGGCGCTGACCTCGCTCCATGAAGGCGGCGCCAATGTCATTTCGGAGGCCCTCGCCGCCCAGGTGCCGGTCATCGCCTCGGCCATCCCCGGCTCGATCGGCCTGCTGGGAGCTGACTACCCCGGCTATTTCCCGGCGGGCGACACCGCGGCGCTGGCCGCGTTGCTGTCGGCGGCGGAACGGAACCGGGACGGCCTTTATGAGCGGCTGCGCGAACGCTGTGCCGCGTTGCGCCCGCTCGTCGATCCCGCCCGCGAGCGACGTGCCTTCGCCGATCTGATCCGCACGCTCGACTTGCCACAAAGCCCGCCGCCCTGCACATAGCGACGGACAACCACCACTCACACCCACCGGCATCATTTCCCGCGTGGCGGAGGAGCTGATCATGGACCGCCGAATCCGTACGGCTGGGTCATGCGGCACGGAAAAGGAATCTCGTCACGTTCTCCTGGCGATGACCTGGTGAGACCGACGACGGCTGCCGGGAACCGCGGATGAGACGGCGCCGAAGCGGGCGCGTACCAGCCGGGAAATCTGATCGACCGCGGCGACCATCACCAAGACGGCGCAGATCAGGGTGGCCAGTTCTTGATAGCGGAAAAGGCGCAGCGCGATGCCGAGCGCCTCGCCGATGCCGCCGGCGCCGACGAAGCCCACGACGACCGAGCTGCGGATGTTGCATTCCCACTGGTAGAGCAGCTGCGACACCACGTTGGCACGTGCCTGCGGCACCACGCCGAGCAGTGCGCAGGCGACCCGCGTCCCGCCGGTCAGCCGCATCGCCTCAACCGGCGCCGGATCGACCGCCTCGAGCTGCTCGGAGCACAGTTTCGCGATGACCCCGGCGGAGTGCACGCCGATCGCGTACACGCCGGCCGTCGCGCCGAGACCCACCGTCGCGACGAAGATCAGCGCCCACAGCAGCTCGTGCACGCTGCGCAGGGTCGTCGCCGCCATCCTGGCGACGGCGGCGAGCCACCG